>NZ_JBXAYQ010000012.1:0-81257 GCF_057359305.1 Komagataeibacter ossonobensis
GCAGCATTCTTCGAAGCTTCCTGAAAAAAGCTTCACCAAAAACTTTCTTAACAGAAAAGCCCTATCCCACAACCGGGACGGGGCAGGGGACTAGCCGCCGCGCCTGCGGCCGCGCGTGGCTTCTTCTTCAAACAGTTCGGACAGTTTCTTCATCATCGTGCCGCCCAGTTCCTCGGGATCGGTAATGGTTACGGCGCGGCGGTAATAGCGCGTCACGTCATGGCCGATACCAATGGCCAGCAGTTCCGTGCTGGTCCGCGTCTCGATATGCGCGATGACTTCGCGCAGGTGATTTTCCAGATACGACCCCGGATTGGCCGACAGCGTGCTGTCATCCACTGGCGCGCCATCGGAAATCACCATCAGGATGCGCCTGCCTTCGGGCCGCGCGGCCAGACGCCGCTGCGCCCACAGCAGGGCCTCACCATCAATGTTTTCCTTCAGCAGCCCCTCACGCAGCATCAGCCCAAGGTTACGCCGCGCGCGTCGCCACGGCATGTCCGCGGCCTTGTAGATGATATGGCGCAGGTCATTCAGCCGACCGGGGTTTTCGGGCTTGCCTTCCTGTACCCACAACTCCCGGCTGCGGCCACCTTTCCATGCACGGGTGGTAAAGCCGAGTACCTCCACCTTCACGGCGCAGCGTTCCAGCGTGCGGGCAAGGATGTCACCACACATGGCCGCCACCGAAATCGGCCGCCCGCGCATGGACCCCGAATTGTCGATCAGCAAAGTTACGACCGTATCACGAAAATCGGTATCGCGTTCGCGCTTGTACGACAGGGACAGCATGGGATTGACCACGATGCGCGACAGGCGGCCCGCATCGAGCATCCCTTCCTCAAGGTCGAATTCCCACGCGCGCGTCTGCTGCGCCATGAGCTTGCGTTGCAGGCGGTTGGCCAGCTTGGACACCACGCCCTGCATGCTGACCAGTTGCTGGTCCAGCGTCTGGCGCAGACGGAACAGTTCTTCCGTGTCGCACAGATCCTCGGCGGCTATTTCCTCGTCATACACGGTGGTGAAGGGGTGATAGGTGGGGGTGACTTCCTCTTCCTCCACCTCGTTCTCACCGGGACCGCCGGCTTCTTCCGATCCGCTGGCCGATCCACCCTGGTCGCCATCATCGGGGTCTTCATCACCAGCACCCGTGCCCTGTGACATCTGCATGGGCAGGGAATTGTCATCTTCCTCCGGCCCTTCGTCCTGTGGCTCGGGCGTGGTGTCGTCGGTCTGTTCCTCGTTTTCGCTGCTGGCGGCTTCCGCTTCGGATGTGCCGTCATCGGCCACTTCATCCGGCGTGGTTTCCTGCTGCATCAGGTCACAGGCCATAAGCAGCCTGCGCGCGGCCTGCGCGAAATCACGCTGGCTGTCCTGACGCGTCACCATTTCATCCAGTGCGCGCAGGGCGGCGGGCGGCAGGCTGTCGGACCATGCTTTCATAAGGTTGCGCATGGACACGGGCACGGGACGGCCCGACATGCGCGCGCGCGCCAGCAGCCCAAGGGCAATCGGGGTCGGCAGTTTCGTATGGCTGGGCAGGCGGTCCAGCCCCATATCGACGCATTCCTGCGCCAGGCGGGCGTCAAGGTTGGCCGCAACCCCTTCCATATGCCGCGCGCCAAGGCTTTCGACACGGGCCTGTTCCAGCACGTCATAGACTTCGCGGGCTTCACCCGGCGGTGGGCTGGCGCTGTCATGCAGCGCTACGTCATGATGGCGCAGACGCAGGGCGGCGGCATCGGCTGCCCCACGCATGCGGGTCACTTCGGCATCCGTCATCCGCCGTGACGGGTGGGGCAGGCGGACATGGGTGCCGGTAACCGAAACCCCCGATGGCACCGGGCCATTGAGGAACGAGACCTCGGCCTGTGCCTGACCGCCCAGCGCGCGCACGGCGCCAACCGTCGCGCGCTTGAATCCCTCGGCCTGACGGGCTTCCTGCTCGGCCTGTGGGGAAGGGGGGTTTTTCCGGTTTTCACGCATGCCTTGCCTGCCCTGTCATCAGCCCCTGGGCGCCAGCGGACTGGCGTTGAAGCAGCGCTGGTAATATTCCGCCACCGTCGGACGCTCCGCCTCGTCACACTTGTTGAGGAAGGTAACGCGGAACGCAAAGGCAAGATCGTTGAAGATACGGAAGTTCTCGGCCCAGCTTATGACCGTGCGCGGTGACATGACGGTGGAAATATCCCCCGCAATGAAGCCCGAACGTGTCAGATCCGCCAGTGCGACCATGCTTTCCACCCGCTTGCGCCCGGCTTCGTCCTTTTTGGGATCAATGCCCATCTTGGCCAGCACGATGGCCGTTTCCTGCGCATGGGGCAGGTAGTTCAGCGTGGTCACGATGTTCCAGCGGTCCATCTGGCCCTGATTGATCTGCTGCGTGCCATGGTACAGGCCCGTCGTATCCCCCAGTCCGACCGTGTTCGCGGTCGCGAACAGACGGAAGAAGGGATGCGGGCGGATCACCCGGTTCTGGTCCAGCAGCGTCAGGTGTCCCTCGATTTCCAGCACGCGCTGGATCACGAACATCACATCGGGGCGGCCTGCGTCGTATTCGTCAAATACCAGCGCGCAGGGGTGCTGCAGGCCCCATGGCAGCAGCCCCTCGCGGAATTCGGTGATCTGCTGACCATCCTTCAGCACGATCGCGTCCTTGCCGATCAGGTCGATGCGCGAGATGTGGCTGTCGAGGTTGATGCGTACGCTGGGCCAGTTCAGCCGCGCCGCCACCTGTTCGATATGGGATGACTTGCCCGTGCCGTGATAGCCCTGGACCATGACACGGCGGTTGAAAGCAAACCCCGCCAGGATGGCCAGCGTGGTGTCATGGTCGAATTTGTAGGACGGGTCGATGTCGGGCACATGATCGGTGCGGACCGAGAAGGCTGGCACCTTGATATCGCTATCGATCCCGAACACGTCGCGCGCCGAAACCTGCAGGTCGGGAGCGGACACGGCCGAGATGTCGGGAAGCGGCGTACCGTTGGCGTCCGCTGCGGCGGTTATCAGGTCTGCGGGTTCGTTCATCTGCTTTTTCTCGTCCGTCGCTTCATGTGTTTTGGCCCGCCATGACAGCACAGGGCGGCATATCAGGCCGTAAGTATAGGTCTACCTGTAACGATCGACCAGTGCCGGGTTTCAGTCAGCGTGTGGCGCAACACCCGAAAGCAGGTGGCACGGCACCATCATGCGCTGCGCGCCATGCCGTCGCGCCCAGTGCTGGCGACCAGGTGGGCGCGCACGGTGGCATAGGCGATATTGATGCCCTTGAACCGTTCTTCCGCCTTGCGGTCACCGCCATTGGCGTCGGGATGGTGCTGGCGGGCAAGGTCCTTGTACCGGGCCTTGAGTTCCTCCATCGACACCGGCCAGCCAAGGTCGAGCACACCCAGCGGATATTTCAGCGCCTGTGGCGCCTCCGCCCGGCGGTCCTCCGCCTGGCGCTGCCGCGCACGGCTGCGCGCGCGGGCCTTTGCCGCCCCCTTCAGCAGGTCCAGCGGGTCAAGCACCTCTTCCTCGCTGAAGGCATGGGCGGAATTGCCCTGTCCCAGCTTCCATGACGGCCGGTTCCATGACGTGTCGGCGCGGATATGCGCCTCGATCTGGCCGGGGGTCATGCCGCGATAGAAATCCCAGTTCGCGTTATATTCACGCACGTGCTGCAGGCAGAACCAGAAATAGCTGTTCAGCGCATCGCGCGAACGCGGGGCGCGGTAACCCGCGGGCTGGTCGCAGCCATGCATGTCACAGCAGCGGTCCGGCGCATCGGGTTCGGGGTCAAAGGCGCGGTGCCGGGTGTTCCTTCTCTTCATCATTGTCGTTATGTGCGCCTGTTCATGCTTCGTGCAAGAGCGAAGCTGTGCAATGAATGATCCCGCTATCATGGAGCCGCCAATGGAACAGCAAGCAACCGGCCGGGCCGGACGGATCGAACGCATCATACGCGAACATCTCGCCCCCGTGGAACTGCGCATACAGGATGACAGCGCCCGCCACGCCCACCATGTCCATGTACGCGACAATGGCGTACAGGCAGGTGAAAGCCACTATAACGTGCTGATTGTCAGCCCCGCGTTCGGGGGCGTGGGCCGCGTGCAGCGGTCGCGTATGGTGCATGACCTGCTGGCGGGGGAATTCGCGGGCGGCATGCATGCCCTCTCTCTCGTGCTGCGCACGCCTGATGAGCAGGCACGGATGGACGCGGCATGAAGCCCGCCTTTCCCTTCGCCACACGGCGGCTGATGATGGGCGGCATGCTGACCCTGCTGGCCGCCTGCGCCGGTACCCCCGTGCAGCAGCCCGACCAGCAGGCGGACATCGCCCGCGTCGAGGCCTATCTCAATACCTCGGACGGGTTGCAGGCCAATTTCGTGCAGACATGGCCCGATGGCGGAAAGGGGCAGGGCGTGATGCATTATGATCCGGGCCGCCTGCGGCTGGATTACGAAACGCCGGGGTCGATGAAGCTGGTTGCGGAAAACGGGCACCTGCTGTTTGTGGACCACCGCCGCGAATCGGTCACCCGCATGTCACTGGGCCACCAGCCGCTTGGCCTGCTGCTGGACCAGCCCGTGCACCTGTCAGGACTGATTTCGGTCACGGCGGTGCAGCATGGACAGAACAGCCTGCAGGTTTCACTGGCGCGGCGTGACAGCGAATCACAGGGGATCCTGACGCTCGGCTTTTCCGATATCGGCGGAAAGCTGTCCCTGCTGGTGATCGAGATGACGGACGTGGAACGCCAGCACATCCGCCTTGACCTGACCGACACCACCGTCAGCGGTCAGAAATGGCCTGACGCAATGTTTACCCTGTCCGCCAGCAATTAGGCGCGTACCCGGCGCGTGGGCCTGCGCTTACGCACCGGGAATCGGGCCGAAGCACTCCGGCCACGTGGCCGCGAGGGCTGCGTCAATTTCGTCCATGCTGACATCCTTGCCCAGCTTCTTCAGGCTGGTGACGCCGTATTCACTGATGCCGCATGGTACGATCCCACCAAAATCACTCAGGTCCGGGGCGACATTGATCGCGATCCCGTGCCAGCTGACCCAGCGTGAGACGCGCACGCCAATAGCCGCGATCTTTTCCTCGCGTCCCGTGGCGGGATCGACCACCCATACGCCAATGCGGTCCGCGCGGCGTTCCCCCACGACACCAAAGTGCCGCAGCGTGCGGATGATCCATTCTTCCAGCGTGTGGACATAGGCGCGCAGGTCGCGCGGGGGCGCCATGCCATGGGACCGGGTCAGGTCCAGCATGGCATAGGCCACACGCTGCCCCGGCCCGTGATACGTCCACTGCCCGCCACGCCCGGCGGGGTAGGTAGGGTAGCCACGCGGGTTGAACAGATCCGAATCCTTTGCCGATGTCCCGGCGGTATAGGTAGGGGGGTGTTCCAGCAGCCACACCCGTTCAGGCAGCGTGCCCGCGCGGATGCCCTGTGCCTGACCCTCCATTTCCGCCAACGCGGTGGGGTAGGGAACCAGATTTGGCGCCCTGTGCCATAAAAACTCGTTTTCAGTCATTGCCCGCGCGCCTTCCATCGGTTATATGCCCGTTCATCGTCATGACGGTATCGCCCAGTCGATCATCGTTGTCACGTTGCGGCCATGGCGGAATGGTAGACGCGCAAGCTTGAGGTGCTTGTGGGGGCAACCCCGTGGAAGTTCGAGTCTTCTTGGCCGCACCAGTTTTTTCCTGAAAATTGATGAAAACCGGATCATGCCCCATCGGGGCAGGGTATCCGGTGCCCCCATGCGATTTCGGCATGGGGGGCGCTATCGCCCGATTCATGAATGTTACATACGCACACATGCCATGCGCTGGTGGCAGGAAACAGTGCGGTCATGTCATAAAAAAGTCATAATATTTCCGCACAAAAAGCCGCTATCATCCTCAGGAGATATGGACAGCGTGGTAACCGGACACCCTGCACGGGAGGTTACAAAACGTGTCGTGTCAGTGGCGTGTACTGCCGTAAGGACAGAATCGTGATTTAAGTCATGTTTGGTCCTGATAAAGCACGCTACATCATTGCCATCTGGCAACGCCCGCCTGCCTGTTTCCGTTTTATGAACAGTGGGTTGGTCGGTTTTGCCTGTTCCTGTCATGCATCTTGAGGTAAATATTAGTGATTAAGCCCCTTAAAAAAGCCGTATTGCCGGTTGCCGGTCTTGGAACACGCTTTCTGCCCGCCACCAAGTGCGTGCCCAAGGAAATGCTGACCGTCGTTGACCGTCCGCTGATCCAGTATGCGATTGACGAGGCACGCGAAGCCGGGATCGAGGAATTCTGCCTCGTTTCCAGCCGGGGCAAGGATTCCCTGATCGATTATTTCGATATTTCCTACGAACTGGAAGACACGCTGAAGGCCCGCAAGAAGGCATCGGCGCTGAAGGCCCTGGAAGCAACCCGCGTAACCCCGGGTTCCATGCTGTCCGTGCGCCAGCAGGAACCGCTGGGCCTTGGCCACGCCATCTGGTGTGCGCGTGAGTTCATTGGCAACGACCCGTTCGCCATCCTGCTGCCCGATGACGTGGTGCAGAGCAAGAAGTCGTGCATCGGCCAGCTGGTCGAAGTCTACAACAGGACCGGCGGCAACGTGCTGGCCGTGACCGAGGTCCCGCGTGAGCAGACCGGCAGCTACGGCATCCTTGATGTCGGCAAGGACGATGGCAAGACCGTCGAGGTCAAGGGCCTGGTTGAAAAGCCCGACCCGAAGGATGCGCCGTCCACCCTGTCCGTGATCGGCCGTTACGTGCTGACCGCCGACGTGCTGAAGCACCTGGCCAAGCTGGAAAAGGGCGCAGGCGGGGAAGTGCAGCTGACCGACGCCATGGCCAAGACCATTGGCCATGTGCCGTTCCACGGCTATCGCTACGAAGGCAAGCGCTTCGACTGCGGCAGCAAGATCGGCTTCCTGGAAGCCCAGATCGCCTTCGCGCTGGAGCGTGAGGAACTGGCCCCGGACGTGCGTGAATTCCTGACGAAGTACAAGTGATCTTCCGGCACCGTTTTGATCCGACCAGCCTGCGGGAATATGATATCCGCGGGACGGTCGGCAAGACACTGGGGCCTGAAGACGCCTATGCCATCGGCCGCACGTTCGCAAGCGTCGTGGCCGGTGATGGCGGCAGGACTGTCGTCATCGGATATGACGGACGCCTCTCGTCCCCCGCCCTCGAGCGCGCGCTGGTGGAGGGGGCCATGGCGTCCGGCATGGACGTGGTGCGCATCGGCTGCGGACCGACGCCCATGCTGTATTTCGCCTCCGCCGATCTGAATGCGGACGGGGCGATCATGGTCACGGGCAGCCATAACCCGCCTGACCATAACGGTTTCAAGATCGTACTGGCCAACAGGCCGTTCTTTGGTCCGCAGATCGCAATGCTGGGACAGATGGCCGCCACGGGCAATGTCATGGCGCAGGCATCCGGCACCACGCGGATGGTGGATGTGAAAGCCGCCTATATCGACCGGCTGCTGCGTGACCACGATAGGGGCGCCCGCGCGCTGAATGTCGTATGGGATTGCGGCAACGGGGCCGCGGGCGATATCCTGTCGCTTCTGGTCAGACGCCTGCCGGGACGCCACCGCGTGCTGAATGCCACGATTGACGGCCGGTTTCCCGCCCATCATCCCGACCCCACCATACCCGAGAACCTGCAGCAGCTGATTACGGCCGTCCGTCACGACGGGGCTGATCTTGGCATTGCCTTTGATGGCGACGCAGACCGTCTCGGGGTGGTGGATGATACGGGTGCGATCCTATGCGCGGACCAGCTTCTGCTTATCCTTGCCCATGATGTGCTGCGTGCCCGGCCAGGGGCAACCATCATTGTCGACATCAAGACCAGCCAGGTGGTGTTTGATGAAATCGACAGGGCGGGTGGGCGAGCGCTCATGTGGAAATCCGGCCATTCGCAGATGAAGGAGCGCATGTCCGAAACCGGCGCGTTACTGGCGGGCGAAATGTCGGGCCACCTTTTCTTTGCCGACCGGTGGTATGGCTTTGACGATGCGCTTTATGCGGCACTCCGCCTGCTGGATGTGGTCTCCCGCCTCGGCGGTTCCCTGTCGGATGCGCGGCGCGCGCTGCCCGTCGCCGTTTCCACCCCGGAACTGCGCTTCGCCTGTCCTGATACGCGCAAATTCGACGTGATTACGGAAGTCGCCACCCGACTGGCGCAGGCGGGGGCCGATGTCTGTGATATCGATGGCGTACGCGTCAGCACGCCGGATGGGTGGTGGCTGCTGCGGGCCTCCAATACGCAGGCGGTCCTTGTCGCCCGGGCAGAGGGCGCGACACAGGCGGCGCTGGACCGGCTGAAGGCGGCCCTGTCTGCGCAACTGGCGCAATCTGGCGTGGCGCTGCCCGACAATGCGGATCAGGCCGCGCCCCATTGATAAAGAAGAATTAAGAGTTTTTGGGCGTCACCTTTTTTCAGAAAGGCGACGCTCCCTGACGCTTTTTGAAAAAAGCTTCACCAAAAACTTCCTTATGTTACGCGTAATGCCGCAGGGGCAGGACGGCATTCCCTGATACAGACGGTTTTTTTGTTGAATGCCGGGCCATGGGGTTTAATAAGACCCGCACCGGTCCGATATGCCGGTCATGATCCCCATGCAGGAACCGCGCGATATAATGGCCACTCCTCCCTTCCGTTCATTTCTTGTGCCGGGGCAACTCGTAAGCCACCCCGATCACCCGGAATGGGGCGAAGGGCAGGTGCAGTCCGCCATCGGGCATCGGGTCACGGTCATGTTTCCCCATGCGGGCAAGGTGCTGGTCGATGCCACGGTCGTGCAGCTGACCGTGCTGTCATAAGGGATCACCTGCATGAACATCGCCCCGTTGACCGCCCCGCTGCCGGATTCCTATGGCCGCCTGCTGACCTACCTGCGCGTATCGGTGACGGACCGGTGCGACATGCGCTGCATCTACTGCATGTCCGAAGACATGACCTTCCTGCCCAAGGCGGAAATCCTGTCGCTGGATGAACTGGGCCGCCTGTGCGCCGCCTTCATCCGGCATGGCGTGCGCAGGCTGCGCGTGACGGGGGGGGAGCCGCTGGTGCGGCGCGATGTCATGGGCTTTTTCCGGGAAATGGGCGGCTGGCTGAACCGCCCGGATGGGCAGGCCGGACTGGATGAACTGACCCTGACCACCAATGCCAGCCGGCTGGCGGAATTTGCCAATGACCTGCGCGCCTGTGGCGTGCGGCGGGTCAATGTCAGCCTTGATTCGCTCGATCCCGACCGCTTCAGGCGTATAACCCGGCGCGGCAGCCTGACCCGCACGCTGGACGGTATCCGTGCCGCGCGGGAGGCGGGACTGGACATACGCATCAACACCGTGGCCATGGCGGGCATGAATGCGGATGAATTCGATACCCTGATCGCGTGGTGCGGTGAAATCGGCGCGGATCTGTGCCTGATCGAGACCATGCCCATGGGGGAAACGGGCGAGGACCGGACCGACCGTTACCTGCCGCTGTCGGATGTACGCCGCGACCTGCAGCAACGTTGGACACTGGAGCCGCTGACCTATCGCACCGGTGGCCCCGCGCGTTATGCCCGCATTGCCGAAACCGGACGCAGGATCGGTTTCATAACCCCCATGACCCATAATTTCTGCGAAAGCTGCAACCGGGTCCGGCTGTCATGCACCGGGCGACTTTATACCTGTCTCGGACATGAAGGCTCGACGGACCTGCGCGCGCCGCTGCGGGCCGGGGCGGATGACGGGCAGATGATGGACCATGTCCGCGCCGCCATCCTGCGCAAGCCACGCGGGCATGACTTCCTGATCGGCCGCAATGCCGATGATCCCGCCCGGGTCACACGCCACATGAGCGTCACCGGCGGCTGAAGGCCCGCATGCATGTTACGGCATCCCACGCAGCGCATCCTCCAGGCTTACGCTGAACTGCCCCGGTCGCAGGGGTTGCGGCTGGGTCGGGGCAGGGGACCAGCCTGTCATCATCGCCACATGCAGGTCCTGATTCAGGCCGCCGTCCTTGTCCACGGGCAGGTGGCCCAGCGCATCGGCCAGCAGCGCCGGATGGGCCAGTCCCCGCGCCCGCGCGCGCAGGGCGTTTGTCTCCCCGGCGTTACGCAGGTCGGTCAGCAGGCCCATGGGGGTGCGATAGGACAGGTGGATCACATCCGCATCCACTACCGGCAGCGAAAATCCCGCGCGCTGCAGCAGCCCCGCACAGTCCCGCAGCCCAGGAAAGGGAGAGACACGTGGCGAAACCCCGCCACGCTGCGCCATTTCGGCCTCCATCAACGCGTGGCGCAGGCCACTCAGCGTGGGCAACACCGGCATGCAGGCCAGAAACAGCCCGTCAGGGGCCAGTATGCTGCGTATCTGCGCCAGCACGCCCGGCAGGTCATTGACCCAGTGCAGCGACAGGCAGGCCACCACAAGATCAAAGCTGTGGGGTGCAAAGGGCAGCCATTCCGCATCCATGCAAACGGCTGGTCCCCCATCCGCCCCACACATGGATGGCGACAGGTCGGTCGTCACGGTTGTGATGCCACGGGCGCGCAGGGCCTGCGCCACGACACCGCGCCCGCCAATATCCAGCGCCGTGTGAAAGGGGCGGGTGACATCATCCAGCCGGTCCAGCAGGCGATCCGCCGCTTCCGCCAGCACGGGCCGGACATGGCCAACCGTGGCGGCCGCACGGTCACGGTGCAGGCGCACGGCGTGGCGGTCAAATATCTGCGGCACATCCATGCTCATACCCCCGATGTGCCGCCTTGCCCCGTCGCTGCCAAGCCCACGATCACGTGAACGCATGAACCATCACGCACGCCCCTGGTGGCGACGGGCCGGCACGCGCATGCTGGATATGCTGTTCCCGCCACACTGTCTTGCCTGCGGGGCTGATGTCATGCAGGCGGGACTGTTATGCGCGACATGCGTCAGCCAGTTGCACCTGATTACATCGCCCTACTGCCATCGCTGCGCCCTGCCGTTCCCCTCCCGCGCGGCTGGCGGCGCCACGCTGACCTGCACCGCATGCGCCGAAAATCCGCCGCCATGGGGGGAGGGACGTGCGGCGATGGTGTATGACGACCTGCCGCGCCGGCTGATCCTGCCACTGAAATATGCGGACCGGACGGAAAACGCGATCCTGTTGGCGCGTTACATGGCGGCGGCAGCTCGAGGAGTGGTGGAAAAGGACAGCATTTTCATACCGGTTCCCCTGCATCGGATGCGCCTGTTTACCCGGCGGTACAATCAGGCGGCACTGCTGGCATGCGCACTGGCACGGCAGACAGGGGCAGGCGTCCTGCCGGACGGTCTGGAACGCCTGCGGGCCACGCCCGCGCTGAAGGGACAGGGCAGGACACGCAGGCAGGCCATCATGCACGGCGTGATTGGCGTGCGCGGCCACCGGCTGGGTGATATTGCGGGCCGGCATGTCATCGTAGTGGATGATGTCATGACCACGGGCGCCACACTTGCGGCCTGCGCCAGCAGCCTGCTGAAGGCGGGAGCCGCACGGGTTGATGTACTGGCCACCGCGCGTGCCTGTGGCCAGCATGAACAACAATAGGATAAGCTGGAAATCCAGACCCGTTCCGCCAGCATGGCAACGGATACATAACAGACCAAGTGAAGGTTCAATGCCGTCTATTGAAATCTATACCCAGCCGGGCTGCCCATACTGCATCCACGCGGTCCGCCTGCTGGCGCACAAGGGTGTGCCCTTCAATGAAATCAATGCCCCGCATGGCACGCCCGAACGCGAGGAATCGATCCGCCGGTCTGGCGGACGCACCACCGTGCCCCAGATATTCATCGACAATACCCCGATTGGCGGCTGTGATGACCTGATGGCGCTGGAACGGGCGGGCAAACTCGATACCCTTCTGGGTAAGGGCTGACACGGCACACGGACGGAGAGGGCATGATCCGGTACCAGCTACGCTGTAGCGCAGGCCATGAATTTGAAGGATGGTTCCCCGGCAGCACCGCGTTTGAACAGCAGGCCACGCGCGGCCTGCTGTCATGTCCGCAATGCGGTTCGGCGGATGTCACGCGCGCGCTGATGGCACCGGCGGTTCATACCGCGGCCCCCCAGCCAGCCGGGGACACACCGCCGCAACCCGCGGCCACGCCACCCGGCCATGCGTCTGGGGGAGTGCCCGACGCCATGATCGCTCTGTTACAGAAAATACGCCAGACGGTGGAGGAACACTGCGACGACGTGGGGGACCGCTTTGCCGAAGAAGCCCTGGACATGCACCGGGGCAGGAGTGCTGCACGCGGCATCTATGGCAGCATGACGCCACAGGAGCAGGCCGAACTGGATGAGGAAGGGGTGGAGGTGCACGCCATCCCGTGGGTCCGCCGGGCCGACAGCTAGAGGGAACACGCAAGCGCGCGGCACGCGTATACCGCCGCGTCACGCGCCATGTGGGGGAACGATTGGAAATGCACGACAGCAAGAGCCACAATGGTATGCGCCAGACCGGGCACCGGGTGGGCAGGCGCATCAGGCGCTGGCTGGCCACGGGTGCCATGGCCGCCTTATGCGCAGTGGCGGCCGGGGCCGGCTGCCATCCAGCCGCCCGCGCCGCGGAAGCGGAACCGGACATCATCGGCCGGTGGATGACCAAGGACCATGACGGCGTGTTCGAGATTTCACACTGCGGGAACGAGATCTGCGGAAAACTGGCCGGTGTGCGCTATACGACCGAAATGCCGCGCGACAAGCGGGGCGAGCCTGAATGCAACCTGCCGATGCTGAACGGGTTCACCCCCGACCCGAAGGACGTGGGACACTGGAACGGCCATGTGACCGATCCCGATACGGGGCATGTCTATCATGCCAAGCTGTGGGTCTCCCAGTCGGGGGACCTGAAGCTGCGCGGTTTCGTGGCCGTGCCTTTATTTGGTGAAACCGAAACGTGGAGCCGCTATACCGGCACGATCGGCCCGGCGTGCAAACTGCCCTGACGCCCCCAAAAACAAGTCTCAACCAATAGGGATGATCGTTATTCCATGAGCTGCAATATCTCCCGCCGTGCATTCACCACCGCACTGGCTGCCGCAGGCGTGCCCGCCATATCCCGCCGTGCCGTGGCACAGACGGCCACCACGCCCCGCACCATCTGCTATATCGGTGGCTATACCCAGCACGGACCGCCGGGGGGGGCAGGCAACGGGCAGGGTATCTCGGTGTTTGAAATGAACCCCGACACCAGCAGCCTTTCGCCGCTCATGACCTATGTGGACATCGCAAGCCCGTCCTTCATGGCCATGTCCGCTGATTTCAAGCATCTGTATGCCCTGAGTGAAATCAATGATTTCAACGCCAATGGCGAAGGCTGCGTCACGGCGTTTTCCGTCAACCGCACCAGTGGGGAACTGACCAAGCTCAACGTCGTGCGCTCGGGCGGGGCCGTGCCGGCGCATCTCAGCGTGCATGCATCGGGCAAATACGTGCTGGTGGCCAACTACATGGGCGGCACGGTCGGCGTTCTGCCCATCCACCCCGATGGCAGCCTGGGCGACCCGACCGACGTGGTGCACAATACCGGCCCGCGCATGCCCGACCGCGCGGCGGACAACCCGCCGGGCAACTTCGCCATAAGTGACCATTCCAGCGCGCATGTGCACATGGTGGCGTCCGACCCGTCAGGCCGGTATGTGCTGGCCTGCGACGCCGGGCTGGACCGGGTGTATGTGTGGACGCTGGACCTGCACACAGGCAGGCTGGTCCCCGCCAAGACGCCGTTCATTTCCATGACGCCGGGATCGGCCCCGCGCCACTTCTCCTTCAATGAGAAGGGGACGATGATCTACATTCTGGGTGAACAGGATTCGAAAGTGGTCGCCGCCACCTTCAACCCCCAGACCGGTGAAATCGTGCCCCAGCAGACCGTCAGCACCGTCACCCCGCATTTCCGGGGCAGCACGCTGGCGGCGGGCATCCTGCTCTCGCCCAACGGCAAATACCTGTATGTGTCGAACCGACTGGGTGATTCGCTGGCCAGCTTCCATGTAAATGACGACGGTACGCTGAACCTGGTCGAAGAAATCTGGATGCATGCCGACTATGGCCGCGCGATGATGTTCGACCCCAGTGGCACCTACCTGTTCTGCGCCAACCAGCGCAGCGATTCCGTCACCTCGTTCAAGGTCAATGCCCAGACCGGGGTGCTGGACTTCACATGGAACTTCACCCCCGTGGGCAGCCCGACGACATTCGCGTTCATGAACACGATCTGACGCCGGGCCACGGTGCACGACCGGGGCGGCGGCTGCCCTCAGTCGCGCACCATCGCCGCGATGTAGTTCACCGCCATGTCGCGGCTTTCACGCCAGCCGCCAAGGCCGGGCACCATACCCGCGGCATCAGTTATGCGCAGGCCCGCATGGGCCGCGTACTGTCCCATTTCGGCCGGGGTAATGAACTTGCGCCAGTCATGCGTGCCGACCGGCAGCAGGCGCAGGACGTATTCCGCACCGATCTTGGCCATGGCCATGGACCGCCACGTGCGGTTCATGGTCGAGACCACCAGCGCGCCCCCAGGCCGCAGCATGCCCCCCAGCATGCGCAGGAAAGCGGCCGGGTCGGTCACGTGCTCGATCACCTCCAGCGCTGAAATCGCGTCAAAGCGCGCGCCTTCGGCCACCAGTTCCTCCGCACTGCCGCAACGGTAGGACAGCGGGCCCGCGGACGGGGGCAGGGGATGGCGGCGCATGTGCAGCCTGGCCGCCGTAATCGCCGCCTGCGACGCATCCAGTCCGGTCACGTCGAATCCGGCACGGGCAAAGGCCTCGCTGGCCAGTCCCGCGCCGCAGCCAATGTCCAGCAGCGTGCGGCGCGCGCCATCATCTGCCTGTGGGGCGGGCAGGTGGCGCATGGCCCAGCCGGTGCGCAGGTCGTTCATGGCGTGCAGCGGGCGCATCGGGCCGGCCGGATCCCACCACCGGGCAGCCAGATCGCTGAAATGGGCGATCTCCTCGGGGGCGACGGAATCTGCCGACAGAACGGGCGAATCGTGATGCTGCATAAGTGCACCGCCTTTCATTTGGCTTTCTCCCGCTGGACGCGGAAGCTGGGGAGATGTATGTGACGCGGCTTGCGCATAACCGCAATGCCCCGGATTGGCCAACAGGGCCGCACTCCGGATATGCTGAAGCCCGAGCCATAATGGAGCCACTATTCCGATGTCCCCTACCGTACCGCGGATCGTGATGAAATTCGGCGGCACGTCCGTCGCCGATCTTGACCGGATTCGTGCCGTCGCGGAAAAAGTCCGGAAACAGGTCGAGGCCGGGTGCGAGGTTGCCGTTGTCGTCTCCGCCATGTCTGGCGTGACCAACCGCCTTGTCGGCTACTGCCGCGATCTCTCGCCCCAGCATGATGAACGTGAATACGACACCGTCGTTGCAACGGGCGAACAGGTCACCAGTGGCCTGCTGGCCATCGCGTTGCAGAACCTTGGGATCAATGCCCGGTCCTGGCTGGGCTGGCAGATCCCGCTGCGCACGGATGACGCGCATGGCAAGGCGCGTATCGTATCCATAGACGGTGCGAACCTGATCGACAGCATGCGGGCAGGGCAGGTGCCGGTCGTCGCCGGTTTCCAGGGGATCGGCCCCGACGGGCGCATCAGCACGCTGGGGCGCGGGGGGTCCGATACTTCGGCCGTGGCGCTGGCGGCGGCCCTGAAGGCCGACCGGTGCGATATCTACACCGATGTGGACGGAATCTATACAACGGACCCCCGTATTGTTACCAAGGCGCGGAAGCTGGACAAGATTACCTATGAGGAAATGCTTGAACTGGCGTCCGTAGGGGCCAAGGTGCTGCAGACCCGCAGCGTGGAACTGGCGATGAAGGAGCGCGTGCGTGTGCAGGTGCTGTCCAGTTTCACCGATGGTCCGGCACCGTCAGAAGGGCATCTGCCCGGTTCATTAGTCGTGGATGAGGACGAAATCGTGGAACAGGAACAGGTCGCCGGAATTGCCTACTCCCGGGACGAGGCAAAGATTTCCGTCCGCCAGCTTCCCGATCGCCCGGGCATTGCGGCGGCGGTGTTCGGCCCGCTGGCCGATGCCAACGTGAACGTGGACATGATTGTCCAGAGCACCGGCGACGACGGGACGACCAACATGACGTTCACGATCGGCAAGGCCGATCTGGCGCGCGCCATTTCCGTGCTGGAAAGCCACCGGGACGCCACCCAGTACACGGAACTGCAGACCGATGACGACGTGGTGAAGATCAGCGTCGTGGGTGTTGGCATGCGTTCGCATGCCGGTGTCGCCAGTACGATGTTCCGCACGCTGGCCGAACGCAACATCAACGTGCAGGTCATTTCCACCAGCGAGATCAAGGTTTCGGTGCTGATCGCTTCCGAATATACCGAACTGGCGGTGCGCGCCCTGCACACCGCCTACGGCCTTGACGCAGCGTGAGCGCGGCCGGAATGTCAGACGCCACCACATCCGCCGCCCCGTCAGCTCTGACGGACCCCGCACGCCGGGCGGAAGCACGCGCGCGCCTTGACCACCTGTGGGGACGTGGCACGCGCTTCCTGGGCAGCGAATACGCGCTGCTGGCGGGTGCGATGTCATGGGTCAGCGAACGCAACCTTGTTTCCGCCATTTCCAATGCAGGCGGCTTTGGCGTGCTGGCCTGTGGCGCGATGGAACCCGCACGCCTGGCCGAGGAAATCGCGGCGACACAGGCGCTGACCAAGCGCCCGTTCGGCGTCAACCTGATCACCATGCACCCGCAGCTTGATGCACTCGTACGTGTATGCCTCGACGCGGGCATCACCCATGTCGTGCTGGCCGGTGGCATTCCCTCCGGCCCGGTCATCCGCGCCATCAAGGAAGGCGGTGCAAAGGTCATCGCCTTTGCACCGGCACTGGTGCTGGCCAAGCGTCTTGTGCGCCTTGGCGTTGATGCGCTGGTGATCGAGGGATCGGAAGCGGGCGGGCATGTCGGCCCGGTCTCGCTGACCGTTCTGGCGCAGGAAATCCTGCCCCATATCCATGACGTGCCGATCTTTGTCGCAGGGGGACTGGGACGTGGAGACGCCATCCTGTCATACCTTGAACAGGGGGCGTCGGGCGCGCAGCTTGGCACCCGCTTTGCCGCATCAAGGGAAAGCATCGCGCATGAAAATTTCAAGAAGGCCTTCATCCGCGCCAATGCACGCGACGCGGTGACGTCCGTTCAGCTTGATGAACGCTTTCCGGTCATTCCGGTACGCGGGCTGAACAACGCGGGCACGCGCAACTTCCTGCAGCACCAGGCGGAAACGCTGCGCCGTTTCCAGTCTGGCGAACTGACCAAGGAAGCCGCCCAGCTGGACATCGAACATTTCTGGGCTGGCGCGCTGCGCCGCGCCGTGGTGGATGGTGATGTCGAAAATGGTTCCGTCATGGCGGGACAGTCGGTCGGCATGATCACGGGCGAGCAGTCAGTCGGTGAGATTATCAAGGAACTGGTCGATCAGGCCATTGATGCCCTGATCCGTCAGGATGAGAGGGCCCGCTACGGATGAGCGACGGCAAACGCAATTTCCGCCCCAACCCCGCACAGGGTACGACAGCCCCGATGCCCGGCACGACGACCATCGCATCGGTCGGGGACATTCTGCGTGCGCGCCGCGAGGAGCTGGGGTGGAAACTGCCCGATGTCGCAGCATGGCTGCGCATCCGCCTGCCATACCTGGAGGCACTGGAATCAGGCCATCCCGGTGCGCTGCCCGGCAGCGCCTATGCCGTTGGCTTCCTGCGCACTTATGCCAAGGCGCTGGACCTGGAATCCGAACAGCTGGTTGAACGCTTCAAGGTCGAAAGCCGTGGCGCGTTTACCCGTCGGTCCGAACTGTCCTTTCCCGTGCCGCTGCCCGAACGGGGGCTGCCGACGGGGGTGCTGCTGCTGTGCGGCCTCGTGATTCTGGCGGTGGCCTATATCGGCTGGTACAAGCTGACCGGCACGGATGGCCTGCATGACATACCCACCAAGCTGACGCTGCCGGGGCTGTCCTCATCCACCACCGCGTCGCCGCAGGTGGCGTCCGTCCTGCCCCCGGCCGAGGAACGGCCAGAGCCACAGCCGCTGCCCCAGCAGGAACGTGACGCCCTGACCGGCACGCCGCCGTCCGTGCCCATGCCACAGACCGCGTCGGCCGAGCCACCCGCACCGGCCACCCCCACGCAGCCACTGGAAAAAATGGGCGAGGACCGTAACGTGCTGGCACAGCAGGCCGCCGCTGCCGCGCAGCCCGCGACCGCAACGGACGGGGTAACCCTGAGTGCGACCGCCATGACATGGGTGCAGGTACGCAGGCCCGGTGGCCCGGTGCTGTATGACCACACGATGCAGCCCGGTGAGACATGGCAGACCCCGCCGGACCAGACCGGCCTTGTGCTGACGGTTGGCAACGCGGGCGGCCTGACGCTTGTGGCCGGTGGCGTGACGACACAGCCACTGGGCCGTAACGGGGAAGTCCGGCACAACATTCCCCTAAGCCCCGCAGCCGTGGCGGACGGGTCGGTCATGCATGCCGCCCCCGCGCCCGTCATCCACCCACCGGGGCCTTCACCCGTAACCGATTCATCGGCTATTGGCGCAACACCCATGACGGGAAATGGCAATAATCTTTCTCCGCCCCTCCCGCAGCGCATCAATCCGGAGTAGAATGGTCTCCACGGCATGGTCCCCTGATGGTCACCATGCCGGAAACCGGCATGTAACAGATCCCCGGGTCGTGCCGCCCCGCCACGGCGGGCCGGAGCACAAACCGCCGCCTTATCTGGAGGGCACATAATGAGCAGCTATCGTCCTTATCAGCACATCGAACGCCGCAAGTCGCGGCAGATCCATGTCGGCAGCGTGCCGGTCGGTGGTGACGCCCCGGTTTCGGTCCAGACCATGACCAATACCCTGACCACCGACGCCGAGGCCACGATCGCGCAGATCCGCCGCGCCGAACTGGCGGGTGTGGACATCGTGCGCGTCTCCTGCCCCGATGAGGACAGCACGAAGGCGCTGGCCGAAATCGTGCGTGAAGTGAATGTGCCGATCGTGGCCGACATCCACTTCCACTATAAGCGCGCCATCGAGGCCGCGAAGGCCGGCGCCGCGTGCCTGCGCATCAACCCCGGCAACATCGGCAGCGCCGAGCGCGTGCGTGAAGTCGTGAACGCGGCGAAGGACCACAACTGCTCCATCCGCATCGGCGTGAATGCCGGTTCGCTGGAAAAGCACCTGCTGGAAAAATATGGCGAGCCGAACCCCGACGCGCTGGTGGAAAGCGCACTGGAACACGCCAAGATCCTTGAAGATCATGATTTCCATGAATTCAAGATCAGCGTGAAGGCATCCGACGTGTTCATGGCGGTCGCGGCCTACCAGCAGCTGGCCGATGTATGCGACCATCCGCTGCATATCGGCATTACCGAAGCGGGCAGCAAGCGCGCGGGCACGGTCAAGTCCTCCATCGGGCTGGGTAACCTGCTGTGGTCGGGCGTGGGTGACACCATGCGCGTCTCGCTTTCGGCGGAGCCGGAAGAGGAAGTGCTGGTCGGCTGGGATATCCTGAAGTCGCTGGGCCTGCGCCACCGTGGCGTGAAGATCATTTCCTGCCCGTCCTGCGCGCGTCAGGGCTTCAACGTGATCGAGACCGTGCAGACGCTGGAAGACCGGCTGGCGCATATCAAGACGCCCATGACGCTGTCCATCATCGGCTGCGTGGTCAATGGCCCCGGTGAGGCGCTGATGACCGATATTGGTGTGACCGGTGGCGGTTCGGGCCGCCATATGGTCTATTCCGCCGGCAAGCAGGACCACACCATGCCCGCGGGCGACATGATCGAACACATTGTCGAACTGGTGGAAAAGAAGGTGGAGCAGCTTGCAGCCGCCGACGCCAGCAACACCCCCGCCGAGGAAATGGCCCGCGAAGCCACCATGTCCACCGCGGACTGAAGACACGCGGCGCGCCATGGTTCCGGCGCGTCGCCCAACCGGCCAGCCCCATGGGGCATGGGCCGGGTTCAATGCAGGAATATCGCCTAGTGAGCAGCTTACAGCCCGTTCGTGGCACCCACGACCTGATCGGTGAGGACCGCAGGCGTTTTACCCATGTTGTCGAAACCGCCCGCCGCATTGTCGGTCTGTACGGGTTTGACGAATGGGCGACCCCGGTTTTTGAAGACACACGGGTCTTTTCACGCTCGCTGGGCGATACGTCCGATGTCGTGTCCAAGGAAATGTACACGTTCGAGGACCGGGGCGGCGAATCCCTGACCCTGCGCCCCGAGGGAACAGCCGCCATCTGCCGCGCGCTGGTCACCAACGGGCTGACGCAGTCCCTGCCGCAGAAGGTGTTCTATGCCGGGCCAATGTTCCGCTATGAACGCCCGCAGAAAGGACGTTACCGGCAGTTCCACCAGATTGGCGCGGAACTGCTGGGCGCCGCCGAGCCACTGGCCGATGCCGAAGTCATCGCCATGGGCCGCGACGTGCTGCAGGCGCTGGGCATTGCGCATGACGTGGTGCTTGAACTCAATACACTGGGTGACATGGCCAGCCGCGATGCGTGGCGGACCGCGCTGATCGCCTATTTCAGCGAACGCCGCGCCGAACTGTCCCCCGACAGCCAGGCCCGGCTGGAACGCAACCCGCTGCGTATCCTGGACAGCAAGGCCGCACAGGACCGCGCCCTGCTGGCCGATGCGCCGATGATCGCCGATTTCCTGACGCCGGACGCCCGGACATTCTGGGACGACCTGCGCCGGACACTGGATGTGATGGGCGTGAAATTCCGTGAAAACCCGCGTATCGTACGCGGGCTGGACTATTACGGGCATACCGCCTTTGAATTCGTGACCGAACGGCTTGGCGCGCAGGGTACCGTGCTGGCGGGTGGCCGCTATGACGGGCTTGTGGCCGAAATGGGTGGACCTGCCACGCCTGCCATTGGCTGGGCTGGAGGGATCGAGCGCCTGTCCATGCTACTGGAGGAAATCCCAGCGGAGCCGCGCCCTGTTGCCGTCATTCCCATGGGGGCGGATGCGCAGGCTGCGGCCATTACCGTATTGCAGGCGGTGCGCGGGGCAGGGGTGCGGGCGGAAACGTCCTATCGCGGCAACATGAAGCGCCGGATGGAACGCGCCAACCGCATGAACGCAACCCATGCCATCGTCATCGGCAGTGACGAGATTGCGCGCGGCGTGGTGCAGGTCAAGGATCTGGACAGCGGGCAGCAGACCGAGGTGCCGATGGATGGCGTGGCCGCCTTCCTTATGTCCGGAACACCCAAGAAGGCCTGACCGTGGCAAAGTTTGACGACCGTCTGGACCGTATCGTCGCCCGGTGCGAGGAATTGCAGGCCCTTCTGGCGGAAGGAATGTCGGGGGCTGATTTCAGCCAGGCTTCACGTGAATACGCGGAACTGGAACCGATCGTAACCCGCGTAAACGCCCTGCGTACGGCAGAGCAGGCTGAACACGACGCCAGCCAGATGCTGACCGATCCCGAACTGCGGGAACTGGCGGAAGCCGAACTGGACACCCTGCGTCGGCAGATCCCTGAATTACGCCATGATATCCGTCTGGCCATGCTGCCACGTGACGAGGCGGATGAGCGCAGCGCCATTCTGGAAATCCGGCCCGCTGCCGGTGGGGATGAGGCGGGGCTGTTCGCGGCCGAACTGTTTGGCGCCTATCAACGCTATGCCGACCAGCGTGGCTGGCGGTTCGAGGTGCTGGAATATGACCAGTCCGAACTCGGCGGCCTGCGTGAAGGGATCGCCAGTATTACCGGGCGGGGCGTATTTGCCCGGCTGAAATACGAATCCGGTGTGCACCGCGTGCAGCGCGTACCCGCAACCGAAAGCCAGGGCCGCATCCATACATCCACCGTGACAGTCGCCGTCCTGCCCGAAGCGGAAGAAGTGGATGTGGAAGTCAACGAGGGCGATCTGCGCATTGATGTCTATCGGGCATCAGGGGCAGGGGGGCAGCACGTCAACAAGACCGAAAGTGCGGTGCGCATCACCCATCTGCCCACCAATATCGTGGTGGCGATGCAGGAAGAAAAAAGCCAGCACAAGAACCGCGCCAAGGCGATGAAGATCCTGCGCGCGCGCCTGTATGAACGCAACCGTGCCGCAGCCCACGAAACCCGCGCCGCCGATCGCCGCGCGCAGGTTGGCACGGGCGACCGGTCGGAACGTATCCGGACCTACAACTTCCCGCAGGGACGCGTGACCGACCACCGCATCGGGCTGACACTGTACAAGATCGATCGGGTGATGGCGGGGGAATTCGATGAATTCGTCGATGCACTGACACAGGAAGAACAGGCCGCCCTTCTGGCGGCGGATGATAACTGACGGCCCTATGATGTCGGTGCGGCGCACAGGCTGCTGCGGCCGGGATGGCGTTCGACGACATCCGGGTCATCCGGGTCGGCCAGATAGAATTCGGTGAAATTGCGCGCGCCAAGGGCGACAAGGTGGTGGCCATCGGGTTCATGCAGCACGCCTTCGCCACTGACCTGGTGGATCTCGACCTTGCCCCCGGGGCGGCGGATCGTGATCTCACCACACAGGGCGTAACTGTGGTTCACGCGGCTGACTGCCGTTTCCACATGGGCAGTCTGGGTGGGATGATCATGGTCAAGGCGGAAGGTCGTGACCAGCTGCTCATCCACATACAGGCGCGAGGTTTCGGATATTTCACCATCACCGTACCCATCCTCGACCTCAAACGACCCGGCCAGCGCTGGCGTTACAAGGCAGGCGCACAGCATGGTGACGATCAGGGTCCGCACGGGGCGTAATGAAACAGCAGGCAGTTGCATGATGCCCCAGTATGCCGGAAATCAGCCGCGATGAAAGATGCCATGACACAGACGCCCACAAATTTGCGCCATCTTCTGTCCGACGCCACCAACCGCCTGCGCGCCGCAGGCATCGAATCCCCCCAGCGCGAGGCCCGGCTGCTGGCTGCCCATGCCACGGGCACCGATCTGGCGGGGCTGTTGCGTATTGATACCGTGCCACCAGCGGACCATGCCACGTTCCTGCAGATTTTGCAGCGTCGCCTGCATCATGAACCGATGGCCTATATCATCGGGCACACGGGTTTCTGGTCACTGGATCTGGCGGTGTCACCGGCAACCCTGATTCCGCGCGCCGATACGGAAACGCTGGTGGAAGCCGTGCTGGATCACCTGCCGGACCATAATGCCGCGCTGCGTGTGCTGGATATCGGGACAGGCACGGGTTGCCTGCTGCTGGCGGTACTGGCGGAATATCCGCAGGCCACGGGCATTGGCACCGACCTCAACCCCGCTGCCACACGCCTTGCCATGCGCAATGCCGCACGCAACGCTCTTTCGGCACGATGCGACATGCTGTGCTGCAACTGGGCCGATGGGGTCACGGGGCCATTCGACCTGATCCTGAGCAATCCGCCCTATATTCCCCATGCCGACCTGAACGGCCTCATGCCCGAAGTGGTGCGTCATGAACCCGCACGCGCGCTGGATGGCGGGACGGACGGGCTGGTCGCGTATCGCGCGCTGGCTGCGATTTTGCCCGGGCTGCTGGCGCCGGGCGGGATCGCGGTGCTGGAACTGGGCATAGGCCAGGACCACAGAGTGCCCGCCCTTATGCACGATGGAGGGCTGCAGGTACTGGAAGTCCGCCCTGATCTGGGGGGAATAGGGCGCGCGCTGGTGGTGAAAAAATAATTTGGCAGACTGAAACAGGCGGGATATAGTGCGATGGCGCAGGAAACACGAACTGCAACCCTATATGCTGTTCCGTTTCCGCGTGGGTGATCCCGATTGCAAAACAGAAAAGCTGGCGTGATGAACCGGAATGGTTCCGCCATGCGCAGGGATCCGCGTCCGGCGTCATACCGGACAACCACTATGGCAACAGACGGGACGGACAGACCGCCCCACGGTCCAGGGCAGCGCCAGCGACCGGCAACAGGAAAGTGCTGCGACAGCTTATGAACATGAAACGCATGCGAGGCCGTCACAATCGTTCGGGCGGCAGCAATGGCGGAAGCGTACGCCATAACAATGGCCAGATCCCGTTGAACCGCAACCATGTCTTCGACAGCAACGGGCCTGACCTGCGTGTGCGCGGTACGGCGCAGCAGCTGTTTGAAAAATACCTGCAGCTGGGCCGCGACGCCAGCAGTACGGGCGACCGCGTCATGGCGGAAGCCTATTTCCAGCATGCCGAACATTACTTCCGCATTCTCAACGCCATGACGCAGGCGGCACAGCAGAGCCAGCAGGAACGTCAGGAACGCATGGCCGCCCGTCAGCAGCGTCCCATTGACAACCGCCAGCCCATGGAAACCAGCGGCGCCGAGGAAGGGGCAGAACAGCCCGCCATCGCGCAGGCCCCGGAACCTGCGGAAACCGCCCCACAACCCACAGTGGCCAGCGAACCCGTACCCGCCCCGGCACCGCGCGCACCCCGTGCCCCACGGCGGAACAGCCGTACCAAGCCGCCGGTTGAAAAGAAGGAAGAACTGGAATCCACACCATCGTGAACCGGTATAGCCCCGTCCGGATCATCGGGCGGGGCTGATATACCGGTAATGCTGACCGGTATACGGTTCCGAAACGCTACACCTGATAAATGAATGCGCGCCTGCAGGTCGGGTAATATGGCCCGGCCATGCCACTACGGTGCAACGCCGTAAGATCCATGTGCCCACGTAAAACGGGGACTTTGTGGACACCGTCTTCAGGCGTGAGGATTGACCAGACGCCAGACCTTGCGCTTGCGTCCATCACTGACATCCGGGGCATCTTCTACCGTGACCAGCCCCTGATTACGCAGCGCCTGCAACGCCAGCCGGGCATGGTAGGTGCCCAGTTCAGGGAACAGGTCACCGATTTCACGCACTGAACGGGCTTTCCCGTCCGACAGGATCTTCAGTACGATCTGTCGCTTGCTGTCATGATTTGTCATGCGCCAGGATCGATGCTGAAAAAAAGTCATGGGCTTTCTATACCAGATCCGTCCCAAATGGCCTAGCGCCGATGCATCGCCTGCTACACCGGTTGCGCCAGAACGGCGCGGATGGCAGCGGTCAGTTTGCCCAGTTCGGACGTGGTTATGTTAAAAGCCGGCGTCAGATAGACGATATTACGGAAGGGCCGCACCCAGACCCCCTGCGCGATCAGGGCGGTCTTCAGCGCATTCATGTCACGTATGCGGTCCAGTTCCACCACACCGATCGCCCCCATGACGCGCACATCCACCACATGGGGCAGCCTGCGGCAGGGTTCCAGTTCGGTGCGCATCTGCCGGGCAATGCGCGCGACCCCGGCCAGGCAGTCTTCACGTTCAAACAGGTCCAGCGAGGCATTGGCGCAGGCACACGCCATGGCATTGGCCATGAAGGTCGGCCCGTGCATGAGCGCGTGCAGCGGATTATCCGACAGGAACGCATCAAACACAGGCGCGCGCGCCACGGTAGCAGCCAGCGCCATCGTACCCGCCGTCAAGGCCTTGGACAGCGTGATGATATCCGGCACGATCCCGGCCTGTTCACATGCGAACATGGTACCGGTGCGGCCAAACCCGGTGAATATTTCATCCAGTATCAGCAGGACGCCATGCCGGTCCGCCAGCATGCGCAGGTTGCGCAGCACATCGGGGAAATGGAACAGCATACCGCCCGCGCCCTGCACCAGTGGCTCGACAATAATCGCGGCAATACTGTCGCCTGATTGCGCCAGCAGTTCATCCAACGCCCGCACGCTGTCCGCATCCACTGGCAGGTCGGCAATGAAATGTTCGGGCAGCGCGCCCTGATACAGGGAATGCATGCCTTCTTCGGGGTCACAGACGGCCATGGTAGCCATCGTGTCGCCATGATAGCCACCACGGAAGGCCAGCAACCGTGTCCGGCCCGTCCGGCCACGGTTCAGCCAGTACTGGATGGCCATTTTCATCGCGACCTCGACCGCGACGGAACCGGAATCGGTAAAGAAAACCCGTTCCAGATCCCCCGGCAGCAGGGCAGCCAGACGGCTGGCCAGTGTCAGCGCAGGTTCATTGACCAGGCCGCCGAACATGACATGCGGCATGCATTCAAGCTGTGCGCTGACGGCGGCACGAATATGGGGATGGTTGTAGCCATGGCACGCTGTCCACCATGACGCGATGCCATCAATCAGTTCCGACCCGTCCGCCAGCGTGATGGTGCGTCCATGCGTGCTAACGGCGGGAAGGGGGGGCAGGGTGGTCTGCATCTGGGTATAGGGCAGCCAGACATGCTTCATGCCGCGTTCCAGCCATCGGGGTCCCTGCATGTGGCTACTCCATGATATTACGTGGGCGGGATTGACCGGGGCTGCGCGCTCCGGCAGGAGAATGCGCTTCATGGCCCGTTTTGATCCAATTTTCCAGACCGCGCTCGACCATATGGCGGATACGCACACCCGTCGCGTGCTGCGCCCCGTGCAGCATGTGGGGGCGGCCACTGTTATCCGTGACGGGCGCGAACTGGTCAATTTCTCATCCAATGACTATCTGGGCCTGTCCCACCATCCCGTGCTGCGTGCCCGCGCCGCCGAATGGCTGCAGCAGGACGGAACCGGGTCGGGGGCATCGCGCCTTGTGACCGGGACCAGCCCGCGCCACATGCAGGTCGAGGCACGACTGGCTGCATTCAAGGGAAGCGAGGCGGCCGTGATCCTGGCCAGCGGGTGGCAGGCCAATGCCTCCGTCCTTGCTGCCCTGCTGCGGCTGGCGGCAGGGCAGGGCGAGCCACCGCTGGTTTTCACCGACCGGCTGAACCATGCCAGTCTGCATCAGGGCTGCATGGCGGCCGGGGTGCGGCAGATCCGTTTCCGCCATAATGACCTTGGGCATCTGGACAGCCTGCTTGAACGCCACGCGGCTGACACGCGCGCCATGCGGGTGATCGTGACCGAAAGCGTGTTCAGCATGGATGGCGACCGTACCGATATTGCGCAGCTGGGCGCACTTGCCCGGCGGCATGGCGCCTTTACCTATGTTGATGAAGCCCACGCCACCGGCGTGCTTGGCCCGCAGGGACGCGGACTGTGCGCGGGACATGAAATTGATCTGGTCATGGGGACGTTCAGCAAGGCGCTGGGCGGTTTCGGGGCCTATGTGGCCGGGTCTCGGGTCCTGTGTGAGTGGCTGATGAACGCCTGTTCGGGATTCGTATTCACCACCGCGCCACCGCCTGCGGTACTGGGGGCGATGGATGCGGCGCTGGAACTGGTGCCCACGCTGGACGAAGCGCGGGCGCGACTGGCCCGCAATGCCGACCATATCCGCAGCGTGATCCAAGACTGCGGCCTGTCATCAGGACCGTCCGCCACCCAGATCATACCCATCCTGCTAGGGGAGGCCACAGACGCACTGGCATTCGCAGCCCGGCTGGAGGCCCACGGCATCCTTGCCACCGCCATCCGTCCCCCCACCGTGCCCCCAAATGGCAGCCGCATAAGGCTGGCGCTGAGTGCCGCCCATACCGACAGCATGGTTGACCAGCTGGCCCGCGCCATAACCCTTGCCGCCCGGGAGCGTGCATGACCATGGATGCCGCCTCCCTCCCGATTGCGCTGGTGCATGGCTGGGCCTTTGACCCGACATTCTGGGATGCAACCCGTACTGCCCTTGGTCCGGCGCGCACGACGTGCACCGATTTCGGCTTCTTCACCCCGCAATCCACGCTGGCGCTGCCACAGGTACCCTATATCGGGGTGGGACATTCACTGGGTGCGCTGTGGCTGCTGCGCCACCATGGTCCCCTGTGCCGGGGACTGGTACTGATAAACGGTTTCAGCCGGTTCGGGACGACTGCCGACTTTCCCCATGGCATTCCCCGCCGCGTGATTGAACGCATGCATACCGGCCTGATACGGGAACCCGAAGGGCTGCTGCACAGCTTTCGCCTGCGTGCCGGCATTGATACCCCGCTACCATCCCATATCGAACGCGCCCGGCTGGAGCAGGGACTGATGGCCCTGATGGACATGGATTGCAGGACCGACCTGCAACGGGTCACATGCCCGGTCCATGTCATTGCCGGGACGGACGACGCCATTGCGCCGCCCGCGCTGACCCGTGCCAGCTTTCCCCCTGGCGGCGGCATGGAAACCCAATGGATCGACGGGGGGCACCTTCTGCCGCTGACCCATACCGCAACCTGCGCCCACGCCATTATGGCCATGACCGGACGGATAACCGCACCATGACCCGCAAGGACCGCATCGCCGCCCGTTTTGACGCGGCACAGGGATATGAACAGGCCGCCCGCGTCCAACGCATTGCGGCGCGCGAACTGGCACACCGCATTGCCACCCATCATGCCCCCGGCGGCACGCCCGCCCGTATTCTGGAGATCGGCTGCGGCACAGGCTTCCTGACCCGTGAACTGCGTCGGCTGTTTCCGGCAGCCCATATCACCGCCACCGACATCGCCCCCACCATGCTGGACCGCACGGGACGGCAAATGGCCGATGATGACAGGCTGTCGCTGCACTGCATGGATGCCGAAGCCCCGGACGTGGAAGGCCCGTTTGACCTGATCTGTTCCAGCATGGCCATGCAGTGGTTTCCCCACCGGCCACGGACGCTGCGCATGCTGGGCGACCTGCTGGCACCGGGCGGACAGATGGCGCTTTCCACGCTGTGCGTGGGCAGTTTCCGGCAATGGCGGGACGCATATGCGCAGGCCGGGGTTGTGTGTCCCGTGCCGGATTATCCTGCCATCGAACAGCTACAGGCCGAATGGCCTGCCGGTGGCGCGGGAATGTGGCACGATACCGAGGTTGTCGATACACCGGCCACCCCACTGGCCTTCGTGCGGGAACTGCGCGCCATCGGGGCCACGCATACGGACCACGCGCCCGCCACGGGCGGTCAGTTGCGCCGTGTAATGACAGCAGCGGCTGGAACGGATGGACCGTTTACCGTGTCCTATCAGGTGGGCTATGGGCTGTTCCGCCGCGCGCTCTGGCCCGGCGTGTTCGTTACCGGCACGGATACGGACGTGGGCAAGACGGTGACATCCGCGACATTGGTAAAGGCATGGGACGCGGCTTACTGGAAACCGTTGCAGAGCGGGACGGATGACGCGCCATCTGATAGCATGGGCGTACGGCAGTTGGCGGGACTGGACCCGGCACGCCTTTACCCACCGGCCGCCACGTTCGGGGCATCGCTGTCGCCCGAGGACGCGGCCCATGTAGCCCATACCCGTATCGATCCCGCCATGATCACCCTGCCGCGCCATGTGGCCAGCAAGGGGCCGCTGGTGGTGGAAGGGGCAGGCGGCGTGTTTGTGCCGATTGCCGAAAATTACCTGATGATCGACCTCATGGCCCGGCTGGCCCTGCCGGTCGTGCTGGTGGCGCGCAGCCAGCTTGGCACGATCAACCATACGCTGCTCAGCCTTGCGGCATTGCGGGCGCGTGGGCTGCATGTCGCGGGCGTGATCCTGAACGGTCCACCCGAACCCCATGGCCGCAGCGCCATCGAACGCCATGGCCGGGTCCGCATACTGGCTGAATTCCCGACCATGACCCCCATGGGGCCGGATGCGGTGGCGCAACTGGCTACCCGCCTGCCCACATGGGAGCAGGTGGCACGGGATACGCCCTGAAGACCAATTCAGGAAAAACAGGACTGCCTGAAGCTTTTTTGGGAAAGCTTCACCGAAAACTTTTCACGGTCCGCAGGCGGGCTTTTCAGTAACGCCGGATCAGGCCCGCCAGCGTTCCCTGCACGCTGACACGCCCGGCAGGCAGCACGCGGGTTTCATAACGGCTGTTGGCAGGGATCAGCGCGATATCGCTGCCCTCGTGCCGCAGACGCTTCAGCGTGACTTCCATCCCATCGATCAGGGCCACGACAATCTGTCCGTCCGTTGCATGCATGCCTTCACGGATAATGACCATGTCACCGTCCATAATGCCCGCCTCCTGCATCGAATCCCCCGCGACTTCCAGCGCGTAATGACCGGCTTTGCCCAGCATGTCGGCCGGAACGGCGATGCGGGTGGTTTCCGGTGTAATGGCTTCAATGGGGTTACCGGCGGCAATCCGCCCCACAAAGGGTACATCCACCACCAGCATTTCGGGAGCGGGCAGACCGGGGACCGGGGCAGGTGAATCGGACGGAGCCGGCGCGGGCGGCACTTCGATATCAGGCAGGCGCAGGATTTCCAGCGCACGGGCGCGATGATGCCTGCGATGGAGGAAACCGCGTTCCTCCAGCGCAGAAATCAGGCGGTGAATACCGGATTTGGAGCGCAGGCCCAGCGCGTCCTTCATTTCATCAAAGGACGGGGAAAAACCCGTCCTGCGCAGGTGGCTGTCGATAAACAGCAAAAGTTCATGTTGTTTCTTCGTAAGCATGCCACATGTCCTTTTGCCGTTACCGGTGTCACCCGGACTGAAATATGATGGAACAAACCAAAAACCTGTTCCTGTGTTCTATATTGGTTCCCCATGCCGCGTCAACCGGCGTGAAGACCTATTCCAGAACGCGATCAATACGGATCATGTCGCACGGTTCCCCCGCCTTTGCCGCAGGGGCATGGGGTGCACGCAGAATCAGGGCACCGCTTTGCGCCAGCACGTGCAGCATGGCCGAATCCTGTATGGCGAAGGGGGTCGCCACCAGCCGCCCATCCGAATCATAACCAAGTTCCGCGCGCAGGTGATCCATGCGCCGGTCGTTTTCGGGCACGTCCGCCCCCAGTATCGCCCGTTCGGGCGGCACAATCGGGGTCGCCAGTCCCGCCATGCGGCGCAGGGCGGGCAGGATGAACACGACCGAACAGACAAACGCCGCCACCGGATTGCCCGGCAGGCCGACAAACGGCAGGCGGCCCAGATGCCCGTACATGAGAGGACGCCCCGGCCGCATGGCGATTTTCCAGAAATCGGTTTTCAGCCCGACCTGTTCCAGTCCGCGCCGCACAAGGTCATGGTTACCGACACTCGCGCCGCCTGCGGTCACCAGCATATCCACGCCATCAACCATGCGCTCCAGCGTGGCAAGGTCGGCCATGTCGTCACGCAACACCGGCAGCATGACCGGGTCCGCGCCCGCCGCGCGCAGCAGGGCGGCCAGCATGGGGGTGTTGGAATTGGCGATCTGTCCCGCCCCGATCCCGCTTCCGGGCAGCAGCAGTTCATCACCCGTCGCGGCAATGGCCACGCGCGGGCGGCGCGTCACCTGCACCCATGCATGATTGGCTGCGGCGGCAAGGCCGATATCACGCGCCGACAGCCTGCGCCCTGCGGGGATGATTTCCTGGCCTTCGGCAAAGTCCTGGCCCTTGCGCCGGATATAGGTGCCGGGGCGCACGGTGGTGGTCGTGGTGACAGATGTGCCGTCCGCCTGCGCATTTTCCTGTATTACGATGGCGTCCGCACCGGGGGGGACGACCGCGCCGGTGAATATGCGCACGCATTCACCCGATTCCACCGTGCCAGCGAAGGGATGACCCGCGGGCGCTGCGCCAATGCAGGTCAGGCGCGCGCCCTGTGCCGACAGGTCGGCCGTGCGCACGGCGTACCCATCCATGGATGAGACATCAGCCGGGGGATTGGACAGCCGGGCGATGACCGGGACCGCGCTGACGCGCCCACAGGCATCGGTCAGGGCCACGACCTCAGATGGCAGGGGAAACACCCCGTCCAGAATCCGTTCGCGCGCTTCCGAGACGCTCAACATCGTGCACTGCGCTCCTTTTTTACCCATTGTGTGCGAATTTAATCAGAAATATCGGCCAAAGCGCTTGACCTGCGCCTTGTGTATGCGCATTTTCCGCCCACTTGAACCACTGCTGTACCTGAATGTTCCAGCAGCGGCAAAGCAGTGCTGAGGATATCATGGCCAAGACCAACACCATCCAGATCAAACTCGTCTCCACGGCGGACACCGGCTACTTCTACGTGACCAAGAAGAACGCCCGCGCCCAGACCGGCAAGATGGAAATGCGCAAATACGACCCCGTCGCCCGCAAGCACGTGGCCTTCCGCGAAGCGAAGATCAAATAATCTTCCGCGCAAACGGATACAAAAAAACCCCGGTATTTTTTCCGGGGTTTTTTTGTGCCTGCCAGACGGGCGATCAATACAGGTGGTCGTGCTCCCCATAGGGAACGACGATTTCATCCTGCCGGGCCAGATTCTGCATGGAGCGCGCGCGTTCATCCAGCAGGTCGGTATCCAGCGCCCCTTCCTTCAGTCCGCGCACGCGGCGCAGCCAGACTTCCTGTTCCGCCGCGGCATCTTTCTGGGCGGATCGTGCTTCGTCCAGCAGGTGAAGCTGTGCGGCATAGCTGTGCAGCCCATGTTCACCCCGCATGACATTCCAGCCGAAATAGGCCGTAAGCCCGATGAACAGGGCAGGGGGGATGGTCGCCCCCAGCACGCGCTTCATGATCTTGCCCAGCTGCATCGTAACCCTTTCCCCGCCATATCCTGTTGCCGGACGGGATTACCCCGTCCGGCATGGGATGTCACCCGTTCTTCAGGATCGTGCGCCCGGCATAACGGGCGGCCGTGGCCAGTTCGTTCTCGATACGGATCAGCTGGTTGTATTTCGCCGTCCGGTCCGAACGCGAAAGCGACCCGGTCTTGATCTGCCCGCAATTGGTCGCCACCGCCAGATCGGCAATGGTGCTGTCTTCCGTCTCACCCGAACGGTGGCTCATCACCGCCGTGTAACCGGCATGCTGCGCCATCTGCACGGCTTCCAGCGTCTCGCTCAGCGTACCGATCTGGTTGACCTTGACCAGCAGGGAATTGGCGACGCCGGCCTTGATGCCACGACGCAGGCGGTCGGGATTGGTCACGAACAGGTCATCACCCACCAGCTGCAGCTTGTGGCCAAGATTGGCAGTCAGTTCGGCCCAGCCTTCCCAGTCATCTTCCGCCAGCCCATCCTCGATGGAGATGATGGGGTAGCGGGCGGAAAGATCGGCCAGGTAGGCGATCATGCCAGCGGCATCGAGGCTCTTGTCCTCGCCCTTCAGTTCATAACGCCCGTTCTTGTAAAACTCGGTCGCGGCGCAATCCAGTGCAAAGGTCACGTCGTCACCGGGGCGGTATCCTGCCGCCTCGACCGCGCGCATCATGAAGCCCAATGCCTCATCGGCCGATTTCAGCGCGGGCGCGAATCCACCTTCGTCACCGACATTGGTGTTGTAACCGGCACCCGACAGGCTTTTCTTCAACTGGGCAAAGATTTCCGACCCCATGCGGATCGCATCCGTCACCGTGGGCGCGCCCACGGGCTGGATCATGAATTCCTGAATGTCGATGGGGTTGTCGGCATGTTCGCCACCGTTGATGATGTTCATCATCGGCACGGGCAGGGTGCGGGCATACACGCCCCCGACATAGCGGTACAGCGGGGTCTGCAGTTCCTCGGCCGAAGCCTTGGCCACCGCCAGCGACACGCCCAGAATCGCGTTTGCCCCCAGGCGGGACTTGTTGGGTGTACCATCGAGGTCGATCATCGCCTCGTCAATGGCAACCTGGTCGGTCGATTCCACGCCCTGCAGGGCTTCAAGGATTTCATGCTCGACATGGCCCGCAGCCTTGAGCACACCCTTGCCGCCATAGCGTTTCGGGTCACCATCACGCAGTTCAACAGCTTCATGCGCGCCGGTGGACGCGCCTGAAGGAACCGCAGCCCGACCTTTTGCGCCGGATGCCAGTTCGACATCCACCTCGATGGTGGGATTGCCACGACTGTCGAGTATTTCGCGGGCGATGATATCGATAATGGCGCTCATGGTATCTGTTTCCTCAGATTTGACATTATGGGGATACGGCATACGACCGCATGCATATCCTGCCCACACGATAACAGATGCCGCGCATCATGCCAGAGTAGGCTATGCACAACATAATAAGATAGGAGAGACCCGCCGTGAAACGCCTGCCACTGCTTGCCATCATCACTGCGCTGGCAAGCCTGCTGCCACTGGTTGGCTGCACATGCGCGATCCTGTTCCTGACCCCCGACCATACGCCGCGCCTGCTGACGGCTGCTGTCGGGTACGGGGCGGTGATGCTGTCCTTCCTTGGCGCGGTCCACTGGGGGCTGGCGCTGGAACAGCCCGACATCATCCCCGCGGGCGGCACGCAGCGCCTGACCAACCTGCGTCTTGCCATGGGGGGGGGGCCTGCCTTCATCGGCTGGGTGGGGCTGTGTGCGGCAACGGTTCATGAACTGATCGGGCTGCTGATCCTGATTGTGGGATTTGCCGCCTCCGCCGTGGTGGAACGCATGGCGTGGCAACGCGGGGCCATGCCGCGCGGTTACATGACATTGCAGTGGTTTGTCATATGCCTGGCGGAACTGTGCTTTCTGGCCATACTCGCGGCCTGCATGGGCATGCGGCCGCATTGATATGCCGGCAGATCATAAAGACGTTTCTGGTGACGATTTTTTTAGAAGGCCTTGAAAGAACGCCGCCTTTTTTGAAAAAAGGCGGCCCCCGAAAACTTCTGTTCCTTATCAGTGATTTTTAATACTCGCCAATCCAGACAATAAAAAACCCCGGCCTGCATCGCATACCGGGGTTTTTCGTATTCAGGCTGTATCCACCTAGCTGTTCTGCAGTCCGCGCAGCACATCCGCCGGACGGACCGGCATATGACGCAGGCGCACACCCACGGCATTGAAGATGGCATTGCCGATTGCAGGACCGACCACCGTCGTGCCGGGTTCACCCAAGCCCATCGGCTTTTCGGTGCTGGGCAGGAACTCGATGTCCATTTCCGGCGTGTCGGCAATACGCAGCGGCGTATAGGTGTTCAGGTTACGGTCAACCGGCATGCCGTTGACGATTTCCGTGTTCTCGAACAGGACCATGCTCAGGCCCCACAGCGCAGCGCCCTCGGTCTGGGCCTTCGCGCCATCGGGGTCGACCACGGTACCCGCATCGACCACAATCGTCAGCTTCTGGCATGTCACCACACCCGTGCTGCGATCCACATGCACCTGCGCCACGCAGCCAATCCATGTCGGCATGCCGCGTTCCTGTCCTGCCGTGGTGGCCAGGCCCATCGCGGTGTCCTTGGGCAGGCTGGTCTTGCCCCAGTTCACCTTTTCCATAAGCCTGCGCACGACAGCGGCCTGACGCAGCGCGCCACCAACAGAATCGGGTGCCTGTCCCTTGTTGCGGCCCTGCGCGGTCAGCAGTTCAAGGCGGAACTGCGCCGGATCCTTTTTCTGGCGGTGCGCGACTTCATCAAGGAAACATTCGATCCCCCAGCTGGTCCAGCCGGGGCTGACCGAACGCAGCCAGCCGGGACGGAATGTCTTTTCCGCCAGGTCATTACGCAGCGCACGCACCCGGAAGGCACCGACTTCATACCAGTGATCGCCACCCGCGATGGCGAACTGGTCATACGGCTTGCCATCCACGCCCTTTTCCATGAACGCTTCGGCCATCACGCCCGTGGGCCAGCCAGCAGCAGCCTGGTAATCCATGGAGGTGATCTTGTCGCTGGCGTCAAACGCCATGCGGACACGCTGGACCGAAGGCGAGCGGAAGGAATCGAACTGCATGTCGTCTGACCGCGTCAGGATCAGCTTGACCGGCTTGCCACCCAGTGCCTTGGACGCAAGGGCAGCCGGAATCATGTAATCCCCGTTCAGCCGACGGCCAAACCCGCCACCCAGCAGGTAGCTGCGCAGGATGACCTTGGATTCCGGCACCTGCAGCGACTTGGCCAGCGTGGGCAGGATCAGGCTCTGCCACTGGTTACCGGCGTGGATTTCGTAAACACCGTCCTTTTCAAAGGCCAGCGCGTTGGTCGGTTCCAGCTGGTAATGCAGCACGGATGCACAGGTATATTCCTGATCCATGACCGTGTGCGCACTACCGAAGGCCTGGTCTACGCCATCATCATTGAAGATGTAGACGCCGCCCGCCTTGTTGTTGATCAGTTCGCGGCCACGGTCCTGAATGTCGCGTTCTGACGTGTGGATCGTCTCACCCGGCGTCCATTCCACCTTCAGCGCATCGGTCGCGCGGATGGCGGCGCTGTAGCTTTCCGCCAGCACCACGACCCAGCCCTGCACGACCTGCGACGGATCATCGATCAGCAGGTAGCGGACATAGCCCTTGATCTTCTTGGCCTCGGTATCGTCAACCGAACGGACCTTGGAGCCATAGCGCGTCGGCGGCATCTTGGGGCGGCCGTACAACATGCCCTCCACCTTGGCGTCGATGCCGTAGATGGCCGTGCCGTTGGTCTTGGCGGGAATGTCCAGCGCCTTGAGTTCGGCATTGCCGATCAGTCTGCGTTCACTGGCGGGCTTGAGCGGCAGCTTGGCCATTTCCTCTGGCGTGAAGGAATGGGACGGGTGCCCCTTGGCCACGATGTCGCCAAAGCTGATCTGCTTGCCACCGGCGCTGACAATGCTGTTGGCGACCGTACACTTGTCCGGTGTGGTACCCAGCAGGCGCGCACCTTCCTCGACCATGGCCGTGCGCGTCGCAGCACCGGCCTGGCGGAAGACATCCCATGTCATCCATACCGACCAGCTGCCGCCGGTGACCATCAGGCCCCATTTGGGGTCGGTGTCCACGTAGTTGATGCGGACCTTGCTCCAGTCGGCTTCCATTTCATCCGCGATGATGCGGGCGAGGGCGGTGCCGATATGCTGCCCCATTTCCGCGCGGATGATGTTGACCGTGATTTCCCCATCGGGTGCGATCGAACACCAGATGGTGGGTTCGAACGCCCCGTCGCCCGGCAGTGACCGGTCGAGCGGGAAAATCTGGTTGGCGGATGAAGGACGCGCGAAGCCAAACATGACGCCGGCGCCAAGGGAGGTGACAAGGAAGCCGCGACGTGACAGGGAAGCCTGTTCACGGCGTCCGTCCTTGCCAAGGCGGAAGCGGTTTAATCTACCCATTTGATGCATCTCCGCGTGCGGTGGCCGCGGCCTTCTTGATGGCCTCACGAATGCGAATGTAGGTCATGCACCGGCACAGGCTGCCAGCCATGACGGCATCGATTTCCTCATCCGTGGGAGAGGGGTAATCCTTCAGCAGGCTCACGGCCTGCATGATCTGCCCGGACTGGCAGTAGCCGCACTGCGGCACCTGGATTTCACGCCAGGCCTGCTGGACAGGGTGATTACCCTCGGGATCGATGCCTTCGATCGTGGTGATGTCAGCGCCTTCGGCGGCGCTGACGGGGGTCACGCAGGAACGGGTGGCCCGGCCACCGATATGGATGGTGCACGCACCACACATGCCGATACCGCAACCGAATTTCGTTCCGGTCAGGCCAACTTCGTCACGGATGACCCACAGCAGGGGGGTATCACCCGGTACGTCAACGGTTACTTCCCGTCCATTGAGGCGAAAGGTCGTCATGTTCTAGCTCCGTCTTTCAGCTCAATGGGACGACGCGACAGGGGGGACAGGCAGGGTCTTGCGAACCTCGCCAGCCTTCTTCTCCAGATCGGTCCACGGCGGCAGGGTCGTGCGGGTCGCACGCAGGTAGGCCGCCAGGCGGGCCAGATCCGCATCCGAGAAGGAATGGTAGAAACTGGGCATGGAAACGGTGGAAATACCTTCCGTCGTGCCGATACCGCGCAGGATGACCTGGAACAGGTTGGTCGGCTCATCCAGCCACAGCGCGTTGTTCAGCGCCAGGTCGGGGCGGCCTTCAACCGGCTGCGGTCCGGCATTGGCGTGGCATGCGGCGCAGGCGCCGGCATACAGCTTCGCGTTCGGGTTCACCTGCGGGCCGACCAGATCCTTCATGGATGCCTGCATGGCCCATGCAATCGCCTTGGGATCCTGGCTGACACGGGTTGCCGAATGGTCGATCTGGGCCAGGTAATGCGCAATGGCATGCACATCGGATTCCGGCATCTCGCTCAGGCCACCATGGACCACGGGCGACATGGGTCCGGCGGCACTGCCATGCAGCGGGGCCGATCCGAAACGCAGGTATTTGAAATACTCGTCCTCGGTCCAGACAACCGGGGTCGGATTGTGTTCATTGAGCGGCGGCGCGATCCAGTTATCGACCGGGGCGCCATCATACGGCGCGCTGGCCTTTTCCGCACCCATGAGGTTACGCGGCGTATGGCACGCCGAGCAGTGGCTCAGCCCTTCGGCCAGATACGCGCCACGGTTCCATTCGGCATCCTGGGCGGGATCGTTCTTCAGCGGCCCTTCATGCAGGAACAGAAGTTTCCAGCCCGCCTGTTCCAGACGGATATTGAAGGGGAAGCCCACCGTGTTGTCACGCTTGACCGAATGCACCGGCGCCCGTGTCATGAGGAAGGCATAGACATCATCGATGTCCTGATCCGTCATGTGCGTGAAGTGGTCAAACGGGAAGGCCGGGAAAAGCTGCGTGCCGTCACGCGAAATGCCCTTGCGCATGGCGCGCTTGAAGGCGGCTTCCGACCAGTGGCCGATACCCGTTTCGGGATCAGGCGTGATGTTGGAGGAGAAGATGGCGCCAAAGGGCGTGTCCATCTTGTAATCGCCCGCCAGCTCGACGCCACGCTTGCCATCCGTACGGGTATGGCATTCGGCGCAGTAGCCGCCAGCGGCCAGCACGCGCCCGCGTTCAATCTGTGCTGCGGAAAAAGAGGAAGGAGGAGGCGGTGCAACCGGCGCAATGGCCGGATACCACGCATAGGCAAGGAACCCGACGCCACCGGCGACACCGATTCCCACAATCGCTGCTGCAATACGCTTAATCACGATGTTCTCGCGGTTGTGAAAGTCATCATATCACCCCGTATCATCCGCCCGGTTCCAGTGCCGGTATGGCGCGAAACACAAGAAACAGCGCGTCGTTGCGCTGTCCTGAAGGCACCGGAACTGCCGGATGTGCGGGAACATCGGCGCCACGGCGGAAACTTTGTATTACCGTTTCCTAATCAAGCCGTTTGGTGGCGCGTAAGATCAAAGCTGTAATAAGAGTTATTTATTTATAATATGAATATAGCAGGATCGCTGCAAACCCCTGAATAAATGGATTTGCAGTGTCCTGTCACAGCGATATCTATATACCAATGAATATAGATGGAACCGGCCATGTCAAGCCGGGGAAGGAAAAAATCCTTCCCCGGCCATGCACGGCTCAGTTCTGGTCAGGCAGGCTGTAGGCGACGATGTAGTCACCCAGCTTGGTGCCAAACGATCCGTGTCCACCATCAGCGGTCACGATGTACTGCTTGCCATCCACCGCATAGGTCATGGGGGTGGACTGGCCACCGGCAGGCAGGCGGTCCTGCCACAGGACGCGGCCGTTGGTCACGTCATACGCACGGATATAATAATCCAGCGTGGAGGTCAGGAACGCGACCCCACCCGCGGTGGTCAGCGGGCCGCCAAGGCTGGGCACGCCCATCTTGATGGGCAGGGGCAGCGGCGCACTGTCACGGATCGTGCCATTGCGGTGCTTCCACACGATCTTGTTGGTGCGCAGGTCGATACCGGACATGTAGCCCCATGCCGGCTGCTTGCACGGCAGGCCAAAGGGCGACAGGAACGGATGCAGGTCAACGCCATAGGGCACGCCAAACTGCGGCTGCACGCCACTTTCGCTGCCTGAGGGTAGGGACTTGTCAGGCGTTGCCGGGTTGTTCGGGCCGCGCGGGATCAGCCTGGACACGAACGGGATGGCGATGGGGTTGGCAATCGCGATCTGGCGCATGGGATCAACCGCCAGGCCGCCCCATTCAAACATGCCCAGGTTACCGGGGAACACCAGCGTGCCCTGCAGCGATGGCGGCGTGAACGTGCCATCATAACGCAGGCGATGGAACATGATGCGACAGACCAGCTGGTCATACATCGTGCCACCCCACATATCCGCATCGGTCAGCAGCTTGCTGGGGCGGAAGGTCAGCTGGGAGAAGGGCTGCGTGGGCGACACGTGATCGCCGGGCGCTGCCCCCTGCGGCACGGGCCGTTCGGGCGCCGGCACGACCAGATGGCCATTGCGACGGTCCAGCACGAAGATGTTGCCGGTCTTGGCCGGGGCATACAGCGTGGGGATGACCTCACCCTGTTCGTCACGGATATCGACCAGGCTGGGCTGGGCCGGAATGTCCATGTCCCACAGGTCATGATGGACGGTCTGATAGCTCCATACCAGCTTGCCGGTGGATGCGTTCAGCGCCACGATCGAGCTGGCATAGCGTTCGGCATCCGCGCCGCGGTTGCCGCCCCAGATATCAGGCGTCTGCACGCCCATCGGGATGTAGATCAGGTCCAGATTGGCGTCATAGGACGACGTGATCCACGAATTGGGGGAATTGGGCACGAAGGTGTGGTGTTCGGACGGCATTTCGTTCGGGTCGGGATTGCCGGGATCGAACGCCCATTTCAGTGCGCCGGTATGCACATCGAACCCGCGCGTCACGCCCGAGGGTTCATGCGTGGAATAGTTGTCGGTCACCGCACCGGACACGATCACGGTGGTATCGGTCACGACGGGGGGCGATGTCGGTTCGTAAAAGCCCAGCGTCTTGACGGGCATGCCGTCCTGCAGGTTCACTACGCCATTATTGCCGAACGACGCGCAACGGGCACCGGTTTCGGCATCCAGCGCGAACAGTTGTCCGTCATTGGTGGGCAGGAAAATACGACGTGCGCATTCCACCGGTGTCGCATTCCCATCAGCGGACTCCGCCCCGGCCTTGTCCTCATGATAGGACACGCCACGGCATGTCAGGTGCTGGAAGGTGGGGTTGTACGCCAGTTTGGGATCGAACTTCCACCGCTGCCTGCCCGTTTTTGCATCGAGCGCGAACAGGATCTGGTGGGGTGTGCACAGATACAGCGTATCACGGATTTTAATGGGCGTGACCTCATCGGTGATTTCACCGGGGTCATTGGGACCACGCAGGTCGCCGGTGCGGAATGTCCACGCGACTTTCAGCTTGCTGACATTATCGGCATTGATCTGCCTGAGCGGGGAAAAACGGTCCCCGAACTGCGTGCGGCCATAGGCCTGCCAGTCGCCATCGGGCATCTGGTGGGCGTCACCGGGTTCGGGGGCGTCCTTGGCCACCGGGGGCAGGTTGCCCGCGATATCCTGCGGGTCACCCATCAGGGCGAAACCGACCACGACCACGGCCGCGCCAATCGCGCCCAGCAGGGGCATGCGCGCGCCCATGCCCGCAGGCTGCAGGTGACGCGTCACCCATGGCAGCGCCAGCACGATCCCGATGGGAACAAGGATATCCCCACGCGGCGCAAGCGCCCAGAAGTCAAACCCGGCTTCACTGACGGCCCACGCCATCGTGCCAAGCAGCAGGACCGCGTAAACCGCAAGCGCGGATGCCTGCCGCCGGAACAGCAGGAACGCCGTCACCAGAAGCAGGACACCCGCGACAACATAGTAGAAAGACCCTCCGATAAGGCACAGCCACAGGCCACCGCCCAACAGGTAAAGACCTGTCAGGCCGCAGACGGCTATGGCTGCCGCCAGGAGAGGAGCCGAGCGTATAAGGCTATTCATAAGTTTTCCTGATCACCGTGATACAGTCCGAACATTCTCCCATGAGAAAACGTAGGACTTCCCGCCGGGTCAAGCCTAACTTGATGAATAAATCGTGTGTCACAATATTTCAGGGTGCGTTTTCAGCACCCTGAACGTCTATTTCCCTTTGGATACAACCGTTGCCAGCGTCGCCCGCGTGCCATTGGCACGAATGGACTGCCGCAGGGCCAGATAGGCCTGTACGAATCCGGGGTCATCACCCAGTTCCCACCCGGCGAAGGCACCCATGTCCAGCGCATCCTCCAGCCGTGGCGATGCCGCCTTCACCCGGTCCCCATCGGTCAGGTGCGGTTCGACAATGGCATAGGCCTGTCCCTTGTCATCATGCCCGCGCAGGTATTCGACGTAACAGGCCACGACAAAGGCAATGCGCTCCACGGGGCGTTTATGCGCGATCACGCCCATGGCCGTGCTCTTGATGAACATGGGCAGCTTGGACGTGCTGTCTGATGCGATGCGCAGAAGCTGGTCACTGATCGCGCGATTGCGGAAACGGTGCAGCAGGCGCCTGCCATATTCGGTCAGCGCCATGCCCGGCGGAGCATGCAGAAGGGGTTCGGCGTCAAAGGCAAGGTACTGCTCGACCAGGGTGACCTCATTCAGGTCTTCCATGATTTCACTGACCACGCGATACCCCGACAGCACGCCAGACAGGCCCAGAAGCGAGTGGGAGGCATTGAGCATGTGCAGCTTCACCTCCTCATACGGCTGGACATTATCCGTGAACTGCACGCCCACGGCGTCGAGTTCGGGGCGGCCAGCGCAGAATTTGTCTTCCACCACCCACTGGATGTAATCCTCGCAGAAGACGGGAATGCGGTCATCAAGTCCACTTTCCGCATCAAGCCGGCGTATATCATCGGGATGGACGGCAGGCGTGATGCGATCGACCATCGTGCAGGGGAAGGTAACGTTTTCCTCGATCCACTGCGCAAGCCCCGCGTCACGCGCGCGCGCCCAGCCCAGGAAGGCGGTACGCGCGACATGGCCGTTCTGGGGCAGGTTGTCGCACGACAGGATGGTGAACGGCCCGGCACCGCTTTCACGCCGTTTGCGCAGCGCCTCGGTCAGCAGGCCGAACACGGTATGCGGCACCGCGCGCTTCAGGTCCTCGGCGATCAGGGGGTGATCGATAGGGAATACGCCGTTTTCATCAACATAATAGCCGCCTTCGGTCACGGTCATGCTGACGATGCGGATTGCCGGATCGGCCAGCCGCGCGATGGTGGCCGCGCGATCGGCGGGGGCGTACATGTATTCCGTGATGGAACCGATCACCCGCACCACATTGGGCGCATCGGGGGCACATTCGGTCAGGGAATACAGGCCGTCCTGCGCCGCCATGTCCTGTGCTTTTTCGGCCTCATGCGGGTTTTCCATCAACCCTATGCCCAGCAGGCCCCAGCCGGCCTGACCGGGACGGCCCAGCACACGGTCCATGTAGACCGCCTGATGGGCACGATGGAAATTGCCCACGCTGATATGGGCAATACCCGGTGTCACCTTGCTCCGGTCATAGGCAGGCACGAGGATATTGCCCGGCAGATGGGGCAGGGTCGTATTATTGAGTACGGTCATGAACCATTTTCCACGGAAAGTATCCACGACGCGTAATAAGAAACGCATGATCATACAACCCGGCAATGCCACGTACCTGCACCTGGCAAGCGGTCAGGGCAGGATGATGCGGGCGGGCAATTTGCACGCCCGGTGTCCGGCCGCTGTTTTCTAATGGGGAAAACTGCCCTATTAAGCCTTTCCGCCGTTGCATATCCGGTGTTCCGGTTCCGAGAAATGACGGCAGGGACAGCCCTGGCCGGATCTGTTGTTGGTAATGAATGCGTATCCTCTATCTCATTAACAGCCTGAACGGCGGCGGGGCCGAACGGCCACTGCCTGCCGTGATCGGGATGATGCGCGCCTGCGGGCACACGGTTCGGGTCGTGGCGCTGGCGCGCAAGGCTGGCAACGCCATTGCCTGGCTGGAGGCTGCCGGCATCGATTACCATATCGTGGATGACCGCGATCCCGCCCGGTTCGCGTCACTGGGGCAGGTGCTGCGTTATGTCCGTGCCAACCGGCCTGACCTGTTATGGACATCACTGACACGCGCGACCCTGTATGGTCAGGCGATCGGCAGGATGCTGGGCATTCCCGTGGTCAGCTGGCAGCACAGCGCGTTTCTCAAGCCCGCCAACCGTTTCATGCTGCGTCGTACCCGTCACCTCAGCGCATTCTGGGTCGCGGATTCCGAATATGTGGCCCGCGTCACGTGCAGCCAGCTACGCCTGCCACCCGACCGGATCTGCACATGGCCGCTGTTCATGGCGGATGCGGCCGTACAGCCGACCACCCCATGGGACGGGCAGGACGGTGCGGTCTTCCATGTCGGATCGCTGGGGCGGCTGGAACCGGAAAAGAACATGCAGCTGCTGGTGCGCGCGATGGGTGTCATCCGTGCAACCCGGCCGGATGCGCGCATTCACCTGTCACTGTGCGGCAGCGGGTCGCAGATGATGGCGCTGCAGGCGCTGGCGGCCGGAATGGCGGCGGATGCCATCAGTTTCGAGGGGTTCCAGCCGGACCCGCTGGAATTCTGCCACAGGCTACATGTCTATGTGCAGCCCTCCCATTTCGAGGGGCTGTGCATCGCGGTCCATGAGGCGATGCAGGTGGGCCTGCCGGTCATTGCAACGCCCGTCGGCGCCATTCCCGACATTATCCGCGATGGGGTCAACGGATTCCTGCTGCCCGCCTCGACGCCGGAAACCCTGGCTGCACAGATCCTCCACCTTTATGCACGCCCCGACCTGTGCATGCAGATCGGCCGGGCCGCCCGACACGATATCCTGCAGCGCTACGGGGCGGATACGGTCCACGGCATGGCCACCGCCGTCATCCACCGGGCGGAACGGCTGGTGCGCGCCCGTCGCGGCTGACACGCACGTCCATACATACCCGCGGTCCATCATGCCCCTTCCGGTCGCATGGGGGGATCGGGTAGGATGGGGGAGTGAATACGATCCAGAATCCTCCCTCCGCAGAGTCCGGGCAAACGGACTCGCTTCTTGGCGTCTCGCAGCGCCTGCCGCCTGCCAACATACAGGCGGAGCAGGCGCTGCTGGGCGCGTTGCTGACCAATAACCGCGCCTATGACCGCGTATCCGACTTCCTGACCGGCGCGCATTTTGCCGATGAGGTCAATGGCCGCATCTATGACGCTATTTCCCGCCGTATCGAAGGCGGCCAGCTTGCGGATCCCGTCACGCTGCGGGCCGAATTCGAAAATACCGGCGTGCTGGATTCCGTTGGCGGCACGGCGTATCTTGCCAAACTGCTGACATCCATGGTCGGCATCATCAATGCTGCCGATTACGGGCGTGTGATCCATGATGCGTGGATACGCCGCCAGCTGATCGACATCGGGCAGGACGTGGTCAACAACGCCTTTGGCGCGCGTTCCGACCTTGACGGTCCCAGCCAGATCGCCGCCAGTGAGGAAGCGCTGTTCAAACTGGCCACGGAAAAGGGACAGGATGGCGGCTTTCAGTCCTTTGACCGTGCGCTGGCTGATGCGCTGGAAATCGCGCAGCAGGCCTTCGACCGCAGTGGCGACGTGGTGGGGCTGACCACCGGGCTGCGTGACCTGGACAAGAAAACCGGCGGCCTGCACCCATCCGATCTGCTGATCCTTGCAGGGCGTCCGGCCATGGGCAAGACGGCGCTGGCCACCAAGATCGCCTTTTCCGCCGCGCGGGCGATCATGGAGGAAATCCGTAACGCCCCGCCCGATGCCAAACCCAAGGGGTCGGTGGCCATCTTCTCGCTGGAAATGTCGTCCGAACAGCTGGCCACCCGTATCCTGTCCGAACAGGCCAGCGTATCGGGTGAAAAGATCCGCCGTGGCGATCTGGGCCAGAAGGAATTCGACCGTTTCGTGCAGGTCAGCCGCGAACTGGCGCAACTGCCGCTGCATATTGACGACACGCCCGCCATCACGCTGTCGGCCATGCGCACACGCTGCCGCAGGCTTGCGCGTACCAAGGGACTAAGTCTGGTGGTGGTCGATTACCTGCAGCTCATGCGGCCATCGGTGGGGGCGAAGGCGGAAAACCGCGTGCTGGAAATTTCCATGATCACGCAGGGCCTCAAGGCACTGGCCAAGGAACTGTCGGTACCGGTCATCGCCCTGTCGCAGCTTTCGCGTCAGGTCGAGAGCAGGGAAGACAAACGGCCCATGCTGTCGGACCTGCGTGAATCAGGATCGATCGAGCAGGACGCCGATGCGGTGATGTTCGTCTATCGTGACCAGTACTACCTGCAGCAGCGCCAGCCCAAGGAAACCTCCTTTGACTCACAGGACAAGTACCACACCGCAATGGAGGAGTGGCAGCGCAAGATGGACCTTGCGCATAACCGCGCGGAACTGATCCTGGAAAAACAGCGTCACGGGCCGACAGGGACGGTGCACCTGTTCTTCGAAGGGGAGTTCACGCGCTTTGCCGATCTGGACATGGTCCACGACGGCTAGAATCAGCGCAACGTCTCAAGGACAGGCATTTCCAGCAATTCGTTAAGAACCTTACGTAAGTGACGCGCGATATATGGGTATCGCGCGTCACTGTATCATATCCGCCACAATGGTCCGGAACACATGAATTGAATCCCGGATTGATCCAGTTGGGATCGTGCTGTGCAGGAAAACGCACAGGGGATGGGATGGACAGGATATGAAGCAGCCGGGCAAGTCCCCTTTCGCTCACATCCATAAGTTCTATAAGAAATATTATGCCAACAAATAGCGCCGTGCGGATCCACATCCGCCAGAATCTGACCCATTCGGCCATGTTCCATAATGGCCAAGCCGCCTACAATCCGGCATCATCGTGCCATGACTGATACGGCGCTTGCATCCATCTGTGGTTTTGCCTTTTCCGGCATCGAAGCCGTTCCTGTCAAAGTCGAGGTCCAGCTATCCGTTGGCCTGCCATCATTTCTGGTCGTGGGACTGCCGGACAAGGCCGTCAATGAATCGCGCGAACGCGTGCGCGCGGCCCTGTCCGCCATGGGTCTCGCCCTGCCGGCCAAGCGGATCGTGGTCAATCTGGTGCCTGCCAGCCTGATGAAGGAAGGATCGCATTTCGACCTGCCCATCGCCCTTGCACTGCTGGGTGTCATGGGCCTGCTGCCCGGTGACATGGCGCAGCGTTACGCAGCACTGGGTGAACTGTCGCTGGATGGCGGCGTAAACCCCGTATGCGGCGTGCTGCCGGCCGCCATGACGGCGGCCGGCCTGTCACTGGGGCTGATCTGCCCCGCCAGTCAGGGCGTGGAAGCCCGCTGGGCCAGTGAGGATATGGATATCCTCGCCATCCGTTCCCTGCCCGAACTGCTGAACCATTTCCGTGGGCAGCAGGTCATCGACCCGGTTGAACTGCCTGCGCGCATGGATGAAGGGCTGACCGCCCTGCCCGACCTTGCCGATATCCGTGGCATGGAAACCGCACGCCGGGCGCTGGAAATTGCCGCCGCCGGTCGTCATTCCCTGCTGATGGTGGGACCGCCGGGGGCTGGAAAATCCATGCTGGCTGCGCGCCTGCCTGGCATCATGCCCGACCTGACCCCCACCGAGATGCTGGAAATCAGCCGGATCCACAGCATTGGCGGCCTGCTCAAGGACGGGCAGCCGGTCTCCCGGCCGCCCTTTCGCGACCCGCATCATTCCAGCAGCCCCACGGCATTGAGCGGTGGGGGCGCCCGCGCCCGCCCCGGTGAGGTCAGCCTGGCGCATCGCGGCGTGCTGTTTCTGGACGAACTGCCCGAATTCTCTCGCTCCGCGCTGGAAATCCTGCGCCAGCCCATGGAAACGGGATCCATATCCATCGCCCGCGCTGCCGCCCATGTCACCTACCCTGCCCGCTTCCAGCTGATCGCGGCGATGAATCCGTGCAAATGCGGTTATCTGGGCGATGCGTCGCAGGAATGCCGCAAGGCCCCGCGTTGTGGCGAGGATTACCAGACGCGCCTGTCCGGTCCGCTGCTGGACCGTGTGGACATGGCCGTGCATGTCGAACCGATGCCCCTGACCCGCATTGCCGAAACAACGGGCGGTGAACCCAGCGCCACCGTCGCTGCACGCGTCAGGGAAGCTGTAGCCCGCCAGCATGACCGGCAGGGCGAAGCCCGCAATGCCGAAGCCCCGATCGATGATTTCCGTATCACGGCGGCGGCTCGGGATTTTGCGGTCCAGGCATCTGAAAAGATGCACCTTTCCGCCCGTGGCTTTACCCGCCTGCTGCGTGTGGTGCGGACGATTGCAGATCTGTCCGCCGCCGTTGATGTCGAACGCCCCCATATTGCCGAAGCTCTGGCCTACCGTATCCGTCGTCCGGGCCGGAAATAGCAACAGCCGTGTATTTTTCCCCCTTGCGCACCCCGGCCGACTGGATTATTAAGGCCCCACCGAAGCGGATGGGTGCGTAGCTCAGCGGTAGAGCATCGCCTTCACACGGCGGGGGTCACAGGTTCAATCCCTGTCGCACCCACCATCCGGTCTCCCCATTTATAAAATCATCCGTCAGCCAGACTACGTTATCATGTGGTCTATCCGGTTGGCCGGGTACGAAAACGTACCTCCCATGACAGCATTGGCGGCATGTCGGCTGGCTGTTGTGTCGCGCCTGATTACGCGGCGGCCTGCTTCGATCCTGATCGGATCGCAGGAAATTCCAAAACCCAACGGTTAGCCTTCTCCTGCTGTCGTGCCGTGGCGGAAATGGTTTACTATGTCAGGTTCATGGCCCGCCTGTCCGCGACATCTTCCAGATAGATCGTGTATTCAGCACGGACTGAACCTACCCATATTTTCTGATTTTCCCGCTGCGGGAACTGATCAATCTGTTTCTTTCTCGCATCCCTGTCCGGGTATCTCCGCAGCACTTCCTGTCATGACGGCACTTCTTCCAGCGCATCGCGGCATTTGACATAGGACAGCTTGTCCTGAAACAGGAACAGCACATAATAATCCAGCGTACGCCGCCGCTTGCGGGTGGGGTTGGTATAGAACGGAAATACGTCAAACGGTCCGTCATAACCTTCGGGCAGCGGATCATGTTCGGTTATGCACCGCACCTGAAACAGTGGCGCATAGACGGTGGCGTCCGCATCCGTGCGTCGGACATGAAACAGGTTTTTCCGGAACTTGCGCAGCCGCTGTGGCAGGACGAATATCATGTTCTGCTCAAGGAAATTCTGCGGCGGGTTACGATCGCGCAGGTATTTCATGTCGGCAGGCATGTCACAGAAAAAATTGATGTCCTGTACGATCATGGTCCAGTCAGGTTCCCTTCCGGTCTGTCAGGCATGGTGGGCAGGTTGTACCGCTGCCCTGATCCGTGCACCGCGGCACATGCCAGCAGTCAGCCTGCATGGTCATATGGGAACAGCCGAGGCGGATGTCAGGGTCAGAACCCGAACATATGGTCGACTGCAAACCGTCCTTCCCCCTCCGCCATGCGGCCATGGTAGCCGAACAGACGGCAGGTGGTGTCACGGATGATGACATAGGCCCCTTCCCCCGCACGCGCCAGCGTGGGCAGGCCAAAGACACGGTGGGGCCAGATTTCCCGTGATCCGGACATGGGAATGGCGATCTTTTCATGCGCCAGCACCGTGCCATCCGCCGCGTGCAGGTACAGCGACGTATCCGAATACGCGCGCCATGTCGCCGAAACGGGATAGATAAGCCTGCAGAAACTGAATGGCTCCCGCCCCGCCGCCGTCAGGAACAGCCGCGTGCTCAGCCCCGGTGGGGCGCCAACATAGGACTGCGGCTCCCCCTTATAGGTCATGACCGTATTGAATATGTGCGACCCAAAACTGGTTTCGGATGTATGGCCGGTCTGCCTGTCCTCATAACGGATCAGGGCATGCAGCCAGCCATCCGCCTGCCCGCCGTCACGAAAGTCATACAGCAGTTCACCATGCCCCGTGCCGGTTGCAAACGCACTGACATCCAGCACCGCCGCATGGTCACGCGGCAGGCACCCCATGAAACGCGAGGGGCCAGCCGTCCCCTCCGCATCGAAACAGTCCACCCGGACCGGCAGGCTGGTCAGGCTTTCCGCCATGGGTGATGGCAGCAGCAGCGTACGGTAGCGCGCGGGATCGGGCACCGGGAACGGCAGCAGGTAGCCCCGCCCGAAAAAACGTGGATCCAGCCGGGCAATGCCCGGATCGGGCTGCAGGTCAGCACGCTGCACGTTCAGGTGGGCGATGCGTGTGCGGTTGTGCTGCGTGATTTCGTAACGGGAACGCACGACATGGCCACCGGCACGGAATTCGATCTGTTCCGGCCATGACAGGCCGGGCAGGACATCGCGCATATGCACGGCCATGGTCTGGTACGGGGCCAGTTCGGGCATGATGGGTATGTGTGTGTCCTGCCCCATCCGGTTCAGCGTCATGCTGCCCGACGGGATGGGCAGGGCATGGCTGTTCTGGACCCACAGCACCACGTCCTCGCCCTCCGCCGGGGCGGGCAGGTTGGCGTAGCGGTTGGCGGGCCAGGCATTGGCATCATGGGTGACCGACAGGCTGGCATTGCCGCCCTGCCCACGTGTCTCCAGCGCATATTTGACTACGTCATGACCGGCTATGCCCTGTGCATGGATGAACAGTTGCCCGGTAAATTCCGGCAGACCAAACCGGCTGCGGATCTCGGCACTGTCGATGATGATGGCCTGGCCATCGCCCGGCACGTCATATTCCCATGTCTGCAGCACGTGGCCGTCATGATCGAACAGCCGCAGCCATAGCCGCACGGCCCGCGCGCCGTAACGCGCCCAGTAATTGGCGGTGACCAGACGGGTGGACAGCGCCGCCGTGTCCCGGAAAAAGGCAAGGTTGGTGGCGAAGTTCAGCCGGTGCAGATAATCATGCGCGACCGAAAGCATGTGCCGGGGCAGCCGCACGGGTTCCAGCGTATGCAGCACGCCGCCCGCAGGCAGCAGGCCGGACAGGCGGCCCTGCATGATGGCATGGTTGAAATCCAGCGCCCACACGCGCCCTGCCCCGCCCTGCGCCAGATCCACCACCGGCTGCAGGGCCATGCCCGCACGCACCTGCCCCACCTTCAGCGAATCATGGGTGTATATGCCCGCAACCGTAATGGGCGCGGGCAACAGCGCCATGACGGTTTCCACCATGTCGTGGGGATCATAGATCGCAATCGGTCCCGCATTGCGCAGGTCATCGGCAAGGCTGGCAAGCTGTCCGGCAGCCAGCGGGTGGGTCAGGGCCTTGTAGGCCATGTTGCCGCCTGAACGCGGGTCAAAAGTCCGGATACCTAGCATGTGCCTGTTTTATTCCACTTCTGGCGCAAGCGGGAGGATTATTGTTGCAAGACCCAGATGATGCCGCACGGCCTCCGCCGCCATGACGGTATCATCAAGGGGCGTGACAGGCCATGTTTCCAGCCGCCCGGCAAAAGGCCGGATGCGCCCCGCCTGCATGAGGTCATGCAGGAAATGCCCGATCCGCCGTGACCGGCCCGGCAGGCTGGCGACCATGACGGGGGCGGTTGTCGCCACGGCTTCCGAAACCATGGAAACGCTGTCCATGGTCACGACAATCGCATCAGCACAGGCCAGCAGTCCCAGATACGGATTGGGACCGGTCTGGTCCCATACCCATGCATCCGGCCCGGCAAGGGCGCGCTGCAGTTCGGCGCATACTTCGGGGTCCGTCCGGCGCGATGGCGTCAGCGCAATGCCAACCCGGTCACGCCGCATCATGGCGGCCAACTGCGTGGCAAGGGTCGCGCCCTCCGCCCGGCCCAGACGGAAACGGCCATTCCCCCCACCAACCAGAACGGCAACCAGCGGGCGCGGCAGATGGGCCAGCAACGGCGTCCATTCCCGCCGCGCCTGATCCAGCAGCGCGGGCGTCACCCCATGCAGGGCCGTACGCGTCAGGACAACATTGGGACCGGAAATCCGGTCGTGGCGATTGGCGATGACCAGATCGAAACGTGTGGGCGACAGGCGTGGATTCTGTACCTGTATCACAGGCGCGCCATGCCTGCGCAGCGCCGCACCAACCGCCCCCCCGCTGCCACCGATGCTGATGACGGGATGATCACGGTAATCAGGACCCAGACCCAGCGGCATGACCGCACGCAGGGGTGCCGGCCACCATGCGGCGGGCACATGCCGCCATATCCCACGCGGCACCAGCGCATGCAGGTGGGGATCAAGCCCCGCGCGCCGCGCCAGCCCGAAGGTCTGTGAACGCATGCCGGCAAGGTCAGCCGCGATCACGGCGGCGGTCGGTTCATGTGATGCCATGCGCCCATGTGGCGGGACGGGAGCCGGGGCGTCAATGCCCTGCCCCTTTTGTCCATCGTCCAGCCGCGCTAAGTGGCTACAATGAGTGAGACAGAACCGACATTTGCCGGCATGGGGCTGGATGGCCGCGTGGTGGCCGCCCTGACACGCATGGGGCTGCACCAGCCTTCCCTGATCCAGCGCGAGGTCATCCCCCCGGTCATGGCCGGACGGGATGTGGAAGCCCGCGCGGGCACCGGCAGCGGCAAGACGGTGGCCTTTGCCGCCCCCATCCTGTCCACCCTCATGCAGCTTGATGATGCGGACAATACCCGCGTGCGCTGCCTGATCCTGTCCCCCACGCGCGAACTGGCGGGACAGACGGCGGGCGTGCTGCGTGGTCTTGCCCGTGGCAGCGGCCTGCGCATCGTGCAGGCCACCGGCGGCACGGCGCGGGCGGCACAGGCCAGGACGCTGGGCGAAGGGGTCGCGATCGTGGTCGGCACGCCGGGGCGGGTGATCGACCTGGTGCATGGGGGTGAACTGGACCTGTCTGCCGTAGGCCGGTTCGTGCTGGATGAAGCCGATCGCATGCTGGAGCCAGGATTTGCGGAAGAAATGCTCGCCCTTGCCACAGCCCTGCCCGCGCAACACCAGACATTGCTGTTTTCCGCCACCATTCCCCCGGCCATGGCCGAACTGGCCGCCCGCCTGCTGCACCGGCCATTGCGAATCAGCATGGAGATTGAGAACGCCCCCGCGCCGCGCATTGCGCAATATGCCATTTTCGTACCCATGCGCCACAAGGCGGAGGCGACACTGGCCTGCCTGAAGCAATATGGCATGCAGCGTGTCATGGTGTTTGTGCGCACACGTCAGGAAGCCGACACCATTGCACGCAGCATCAGCGCGCTGACACCCGCCATCGCGATCCATGGCGATCATTCACAGGCGCGGCGCGATCGGATGCTGCGCGATTTCCGTCAGGGGCGCGTGGGCGTGCTGGTGGCGACCGATGTCATGGCGCGGGGAATCGACATTGATGATATCGCCCTTGTCATCAACCACGATATCCCGGCCCAGCCCGAATCCTATGTCCACCGTATCGGGCGCACCGCGCGCGCGGGGCGGCGGGGCGTGGCCGTCGCCCTGTGCGCACCGGAGGAACGTCAGGCGCTCAAGGACATCGAACGCCTGACGGGACAACGCATCCGCATTGCCAGCCTGCCGGAATGACGGACCGGTTCATGCATTTGTCATGCGCCCTCCGCCCCCATGGTCTTGCCGTGGGGTGAAGGCTGGATAAACTGGATTTCATGATGAACACCGATGCCATGCGCTCACCTGTCCCGACGCATGACGGGACAGGTGCTGACAACGACCGGACCCGCCTGACATGACACATGGGCCGGAAGATACGCCACGCCTGCCTGTACGCGTGGCACGGCCCACTACGTTCCTTGAACGCCTGCCCCCACCCCCATCCAGCCTGCCACGGTGGAAAATCGGCATTACACCGCCCGACCTGTCACCATGGCTTGCGGGTAATTGCGGCATTCCCGGCGTCATGCATTACGAAGGCCGCAGGCCCGGTCCGCATATCGTCTGTGTCAGCCTGATCCATGGCAATGAATTCGCGGGCGCCATCGTGCTTGACCGCCTGCTGCGCCGTCGTATCCGCCCACGCGCGGGGCGGTTGTCACTGGTATTCGCCAACCCCGAGGCCATGCGCCTGTTCGACCCGCGCGACCCGGTGCGTGCGCGCTGCGTGGATGAGGACATGAACCGCGTCTGGCTGCCCGCCATGCTGGACGACCGGCGGTCATCACATGAACTGGACCGGGCACGGGTCCTGCTGCCGGTCATCCTGACGGCGGACAGGTTGCTGGACCTGCATTCCATGCTGTGGCCGGGTGATCCGCTGGTGCTGTCGGGTCTGTCGCCCACGGGGCGGGCCATGGCGCGGCGCATTCGCGGGGTGGATGTATGTGTGGCCGACCGGGGCCACCGCAGCGGGTGCAGGCTGATCGATCACCCACATTTCAGTAACGGCAGTGCCGCCGCCTGCCTGCTGGAAGCGGGCCAGCACTGGCACGAAGCGACTGTCACGCGATCCATGCAGGCGGTGCTGTCGCTGATCGGGCCATGCTGCGGCCTGCCCGCCGATGGTGGTACGTTACCGCAACGCGCAATGGTGGTGACGGATGTGATAACGGCGCGGACGGGGATGTTCCGTTTCGTCACCCCGTTCCACAGCGGGCATGTCGTGGCCGATGCCGGCACGATGGTGGCATATGACGGCGATGATGAAATCCGCACGCCCTACGGTCGGTGCATGCTGATCATGCCCAACCTGCGTCCCGCCCGTGGCCATACGGCCGTACGGTTTGCCCGTGTGGATACGGGCACGCGGCCACCCGCCCCGGATCAGTAACCGGGACAGATGGCCATCGTCATGCTCAGGCGTAGATGGGGAAGCGTGCACACAGTGCCTTGACACGTTCGTGCACGGCCTGCTCCGTCTTCGCGCAGCCTTCCTCACCGGGGGTCTTGGCAAGGGCGGTCAGCACTTCGTCGATCATCCGGCCGACTTCACGGAACTCTTTCTCGCCAAAGCCACGAGCCGTCGCCGCCGGGCTGCCCAGACGGATGCCTGAAGTCACGGCGGGCTTTTCGGGGTCGAACGGAATGGCGTTCTTGTTGGCGGTAATGCCCGCACGTTCCAGCGCACGTTCCGCCGCGCGTCCCGTAACACCCTTGGGCCGCAGGTCCACCAGCAGCAGATGGCAGTCCGTGCCACCGGTCACGATATCAAAGCCGCTCTGCACCAGCGTTTCCGCCAGCACGCGGGCATTGTTCGCCACCGCTTCCTGGTAGGTGCGGAAATCGGGGCGCAGCGCCTCGCCGAATGCTACGGCCTTGCCCGCGATCACATGCATGAGCGGACCGCCCTGCAGGCCGGGGAATACGGCGGAATTGATCTTTTTCGCCAGATCCGCGTCATTGGTCAGGATCAGCCCGCCACGCGGCCCGCGCAGGGTCTTGTGCGTGGTGGACGTGACGACATGCGCATGCGGCACCGGCGACGGATACAGGCCAGCGGCGACCAGCCCCGCGAAATGGGCCATGTCCACCATGAGATACGCGCCGACTTCATCCGCAATGGCGCGGAAGCGGGCGAAATCGATGATACGGGGATAGGCGGACCCACCGGCGACGATCAGCTTCGGCTTTTCGGCGCGGGCAAGGCGTTCCATTTCCTCATAATCCAGCAGGCCGTCTTCCTTGCGCACGCCATACTGGACCGCATTGAACCACTTGCCGGAATAATTCGGGGCGGCGCCATGGGTCAGGTGGCCACCGGCAGCCAGGCTCATGCCCATGACGGTATCGCCCGGCTTCACCATCGCCATGAAGGCGGCCTGGTTGGCGTTGGCGCCCGAATGGGGCTGCACGTTGGCGAATTCCGCGCCGAACATCGTCTTGACGCGTTCAATGGCCAGGGTCTCGACCTTGTCCACTTCCACGCAGCCGCCATAGTAACGGCGGCCGGGATAACCTTCGGCATATTTGTTGGTCAGAACGCTGCCCTGTGCGGCCATGACGGCGGCGGAGACCATGTTCTCGCTGGCAATCAGTTCAATCCCGTCGCGCTGACGCACCAGTTCCGCATCGATAATCGCGGCGACATCGGGGTCGGCTTCGGTCAGTGGGGCACGGAAAAACTGCTTGAGGTCAGTCTGGCTGATGGGGTCCGGCACCGTTATGTCTCTCCATTCATTGGATCACCTGTCATTTCCGGGTAGGCAAACGGACATGACACGTATGGGAACAGGCCTGCTATGTGCGCCATATCGTGGCGTCAAGACAACGCCAAAATGATGGAGACCGGCTGATTTGACCCCTGTTGCATTCCCTTCCCCCTTCCTCGCTACCCCATGCGTGGCAATATGAACACAGGCATCGCACGCGCCCTGCTGCGCCGCCTGCCCGTTGGCGCACCAGCGGATGACGCGGGGCTGAAACGCGTTCTGGGCGCCGGAAGCCTGGTGGCGCTGGGTGTCGGAGTCACGATCGGGGCGGGCCTGTTTTCACTGACCGGTGTTGCCGCGGGCAGCAATGCCGGGCCTGCGGTCCTGATATCCTTCGTTCTGGCGGCGGTGGCATGTGCCTTTGCCGGGCTGTGTTACGGGGAACTGGCGGGCATGATCCCGGCGGCGGGCAGCGCGTATGTCTATGCCTATGCCGCCCTGGGCGAACTGGCGGGCTGGATCATCGGCTGGGATCTTGTGCTGGAATATACGGTGGGGGCATCCGCCGTATCGGTCAGCTGGGCACGGTACATGCGCTCGCTGCTGGATGGATGGGGCATCCATCTTTCGCCACGGTTCACGGCCTCCCCGTTCGAGGTCGTGGGCATGGCCGGTGGCCAGCCCGTCCACGGCATTGCCAACGTGCCTGCCGTTTTCATCATCATGGTCCTGTCCGTGCTGCTCATGCGCGGGATTTCGGAATCCGCGCGACTGAACGCCATTGTCGTGGCGATCAAGCTTACGGTCATCGCCGCCGTGATCGGCTTCGGGCTGCCTTACATCAAGACTGCGAACTATATCCCCTTCATCCCGCCCAATACGGGGGAGTTCGGGCATTACGGCCTGTCGGGCATCCTGCGGGCGGCGGGCACGATCTTCTTTGCCTATCTGGGGTTTGACGCCGTCTCCACCGTGGCGCAGGAGACGCGCAATCCCGGGCGAGACATGCCCATTGGCCTGCTGGGCAGCCTTGCGATCTGCACGTTCGTCTATATCGCCTTTTCCTTCGTGCTGACAGGACTGGTGAATTACCGCGACATGATCGGGGATGCCGCCCCCGTGGCCACCGCCATTGACCACACGCCCTTTGGCTGGCTGCAGGCGGCGGTCAAGATCGGCGTCATATGCGGCTTCCTGTCGGTCATCCTTGTCCTGCTGCTGGGGCAGAGCCGGGTATTTTTCGCCATGGCGCGTGACGGGCTGCTGCCCCCCATGTTCGGGCGCACGCATGCGCGCCTGGGCACGCCGGTCGCGTGTCACCTGTTCTTCATGGGGGTAACGGGGGCGCTGGCCGCCTTCCTGCCGATCGAACAGCTGGCGCACATGACATCCATCGGCACGCTGCTGGCCTTTGTCATCGTCTGCGTGGGTGTTATCGTGCTGCGCGTGCGTGAACCCGACCGCCCGCGCGTATTCCGCGTGCCCGGTGGCAACATAATCCCGGTAGCGGGCATCATAAGCTGCGGGATCATGATGCTCTCGCTGGACGGGCTGACATGGCTGCGGCTGGTTGTCTGGCTGGCGATCGGGCTGGTTGTGTATGCACTGTATGGCATACGCCACAGCCGGCTGGGCGCGGTCATACCTGCCATGCGCGGGAAATCCTGAATGCACAGGCGGATTACCGGATCATAATTTGGCATGGAGCTGTGACAGGATCATAGTCGCCCCTTCCCTGATGGAGTTGGATTGGATGAATATCGGTCAGTTTCCCCAAACAAGGCTGCGCCGTAACCGGCACGACCGGTTCACACGGCGGCTGGTGTCTGAAAACACGCTATCGACCGATAACCTGATCTGGCCGATCTTCGTGACCGAGGGCACGGGTTCGGTTACCGATGTCTCCTCCATGCCCGGCGTGCAGCGCGTCAGCCTTGACCGGCTGGCGGCCCATGTGGAACCGGCGGCGAAGCTGGACATCCCCGCCCTGGCGCTGTTTCCCATCACGCCCGCCAGCCTGCGTGACGAAGCGGGCACGGAAGCGGGCAACCCCGACAACCTCATGTGCCGGGCCGCGCGCCTGCTGAAGAAGGAATTCCCTGAAATCGGCCTGATCGGCGACGTGGCGCTGGATCCCTACACCAGCCATGGCCATGACGGGCTGATCGAAGATGGCTACGTGGTCAACGACCCGTCGGTCGAAATCCTGGTGAAACAGGCCGTCAACCAGGCCGCCGCCGGGATCGACATCATCGCGCCGTCCGACATGATGGACGGGCGCATCGGGTCCATCCGCACGGCGCTGGATGTAGCCGGGCTGGTCAACACCCGCATCATGTCCTACGCCGCCAAATACGCCAGTGCTTTCTATGGCCCGTTCCGTGATGCGCTGGGTTCGGGCGGCCTGCTGAAGGGTGACAAGAAGACATACCAGATGGACCCCGCCAACACGGATGAGGCCCTGCGTGAAGTTGCCCTGGACCTGAGCGAAGGCGCGGACATGGTCATGGTCAAGCCGGGGATGCCGTATCTGGATGTCATCCAGCGCGTGCGGCAGGAATTCGCGGTGCCGACCTTCGCCTATCAGGTATCGGGCGAATATGCGATGCTGATGGCCGCGATCCAGAATGGCTGGCTGGACCGTGACCGCGTGATCATGGAAAGCCTGATGGCCTTCCGCCGTGCGGGCGCCAATGGGGTGCTGACCTATTTCGCGCTGGACGCCGCCCGCCTGCTGCGCGCCTGAACACGACAAAACCACGCGTACGCAGCCGGATAGTTGATGCCTGCAACAGGAAGGATATGATAACCGTTAGGATCACGGGCAGTCTGTTTTTCCTGTTTGCGGGGCTGCCGTTTCCTGTTTCCCGGCTGGTGAGAGCGCATGACCTATACATCGCCACGGCATCCACAGCTGTTCTATACCACGGCGCCCATGCCCTGCCCCTATCTGGCGGGACGCATGGAACGCAAGGTCGTGACCGAAATTGGCGGTCCGGACGCCGTGCCGTTCCATAACCGCCTGTCACGCGCCGGTTTCCGCCGCAGCCACACCATTGCCTATGCCCCCGTCTGCGCGGGCTGCACGGCGTGTACGCCCATACGCGTGCCCGTGGCGCGCTTTGCCCCCAGCCGCACGCAGCAGCGCGCCCTGCGCCGCAATGCCGGACTGCGCGCGCAACGCATCCCCACCGCCGCAACACCCGAACAGTTCAGCCTGTTCAGCGCATACCAGTCCACCCGCCATGAAGGCGGTGACATGGCATCCATGACCTTTCCCGATTACCGGGCCATGGTCGAGGATACGCCGATCGAGACCTTCATGATCGAATTCCGCGATACCGACGGCAGGCTGGCCTGTGTGGCGCTGGTGGACCAGCTGGATGACGGGCTTTCCGCAGTCTATGATTTCTATGATCCCGCGCTGCAGCAGCGTTCACTGGGCACGTTCGCGGTCATGCACCTGATCGAATACACCCGCACGCTTGGCCTGCCCCACCTGTATCTGGGCTACTGGATCAGCGAGAGCCGGAAAATGGCCTACAAGGCCCGTTTCCGCCCGGCCCAGATCATGACGCGTGGCGTATGGCATGATCTGGACCTGACGCAGTACCAGGCAAATGAAAGCGCCTTCCTGCCGGACGGACTGTTCCGCCCGGCGGACTGATGCCCGATCAGGCGCGTGGCTTGCGCGTGGCCCAGGCGGGGGCCGTCCTGCCCACATCAGCCCGCTTGCCCAGATAATCCTTCAGGTCCGCAAAGGAACGGGTGCGGGCGGGATCGGGCCATGTCACACCGGCATCCGCCGCGAACACGACAGCGTCACGCAGGCCACCATCCTTGTATTTCTGCAGGATTACGCCAAGGCCGCGCGTCATTTCCGGCAACTGGTCCAGCGGGAAGACCAGCATGCGCCGGTTCTGCCCGAGTACCAGAACATGGTCGCCAATGGCGGGCGCGCAGACCAGCGCACTTTCCCTGTCCTTCAGGTTCAGCACCTGCTTGCCGGTGCGCTTTTCCGCCGTCATGGCCGATTCCGCCACGATCATGCCACGCCCGGTGCTGGAAGCCAGCAGGCGCTTGCGCGTATCCTCGACCGGGAACATCGTGATGATGTCCTCGTCATTGGACAGGTCGATAATCAGCCGCAATGGCTGGCCATCGCCACGTCCGCGCGGCAGGTCAGCCACACGCAGCGTAAAGGCACGCCCGTCGGTCGCGAAAACGCACAGCCGGTCGTTGCTGTAACATTCGACCGCCATGCCCAGGCCGTCGCCTTCCTTGAATTTCAGGGCTTCGGGGTCCTGCCCATGGCCCCGAACGGTACGGATCCACCCCTTCTGTGACAGGATGACCGTCACCGGGTCGCGCTCGACCGGCAGGGCGGCTTCGACATCAATTTCAACCGGTGCATCAGCCAGCAGGCTGCGCCGCTTGCCCAGCGCACCGCCGCCAAAGGTTTTCTGGATGTCCCTGATTTCGGATGCGATGCGCTTCCACCGCAATCCTTCCTGATCCAGCAGGTCGTGCAGGGACTGCTTTTCCGCGCTCAGCTTCGCATGCTCGTCGCGGATTTCCATTTCCTCCAGCCGCCGCAGGCTGCGCAGGCGCATGTTCAGGACCGATTCCGCCTGCAGTTCCGTGAGATCGAAGGTCGCGATCAGGGCGGCCTTCGCATCGTCCTCCTCACGGACAATGCGGATCACCTCATCAAGATTGAGATAGACCGCAAGGAATCCATCAAGGATTTCCAGACGCCGGTCAACCGCCGCCAGCCGGTTGGCGCTGCGACGCTGCAATACGTCATGACGGTGGTCCAGCCATGCCTGCAGCACATCCTTCAGGCTGCGCACGCCGGGCACCTGATCGGCGCCCAGCACGTTCATGTTCAGGCCAAAGCGACTTTCCAGCTGCGTTGCGCGGAACAGGGTTTCCATCAGCACCGCAGGTTCGATCCCGCGCGACTTGGGTTCCAGCACCAGCCGGATGTCGGTCGTGCTTTCATCGCGGATATCGGCCAGAAGGGGCAGCTTCTTCTGTTCCATCAGGTCCGCGACCTGTTCGATCAGGCGCGATTTCTGCACCTGATACGGGATTTCGGTCACCACGATCTGCCATGTGCCGAAACGCCCCTGCTCCACATCCCATTTCGAACGGATGCGGAAGGAACCGCGTCCGGTTTCATACGCACGGGCTATGGCGTCGCTGTCCTCCACAATGCTACCGCCGGTGGGGAAATCCGGACCGGGTATATGTTTCAGCAGTTCCGCCGTGGTCATGGCGGGTTTGCGGATCAGGGCAAGGGCCGCGGCACAGATCTCACCCACGTTATGCGGCGGGATGGAGGTCGCCATGCCCACCGCGATCCCTGCCGCCCCGTTGGCCAGCAGGTTGGGAAAGGCTGCGGGCAGGACAACGGGTTCCTGTTCCTCACCATCATAGGTCGGGCGGAAGTCAACGCAGTCCTCGCCAATGCCCTCCAGCAGGGCCTTGGCCACTTCGGTCAGGCGGGATTCCGTGTATCGCATGGCGGCAGCGTTATCACCGTCGATCGAGCCGAAATTGCCCTGCCCTTCCACCAGCGGGTAACGGACGGCAAAATCCTGCGCCAGCCGCACCAGCGCCTCATAGACCGAGGCATCGCCATGCGGATGGTATTTACCGATCACGTCGCCCACCACGCGGGCACATTTCTTGAACCCGGCCGACGGGTCCAGCTTGAGCTGCTGCATCGCATAGATCATGCGACGATGCACCGGCTTCAGCCCGTCGCGCACATCAGGCAGCGAGCGCGACATGATCGTTGACATGGCATAGGCCAGGTACCGTTCGCTCAGCGCATCGGCCAGCTTGGTATCTTCAATATGACCGGCTGTTGTATCCACAGGCATGCAATCTTCCTCCCGCAGGTGAACAGATAGCGAAACTTTACGCTTTGTCCAATGGTAGTAATCAGTCAGCAGCGGCCGCCGCCCCGTCGGGCGGTGCATCCGGCGGGGGAATGTCCGCTTCGCGCGCCATCATATCCAGCAGCCTGCACCGGGCTTCGGGCACCGGACGGTGCCGCTGGCCAAAAGCGTCGCGTTGCAGGAAATGCCCGGTCAGGCGCAGCCCGTCATACCAGTCCACCGGGGTGCCGACCTGATCGGGGTGCAGCACGAAACCGGGCAGTGGCAGCAGGCGGCTGCGCCATTCGCCCGCGCGTTCATCCGATACCGCCCGCCCTGTGCGCGGCGATACCCATCGCAGATCGTCTGAACTGCCACCAAGGGCGCAGTGCGTCAGGTCCAGCCCGAAACCCAGTTCGGACAGCAAAAGCAGTTCCCACCGCACGATTTCAGGCATGGCTTCCGCTACCGCCCATTGCGGGTCAAGGCTGATCCGCGCCAGCAGGCTGGCCAGTCCGTGAAATATGGCGGGATGGGGTTCGCGTTCCGGCAGGCAGCCATCAGCCAGCGCGCATAACGACGCCAGCATGGCCAGTGGCAGCGGCGCGTCCAGTATGCGGGCCGCGGAGGCATGGACCGTTTCCGCCGTGATATTGCCCAGCTGTTCAGGCAGCCGGGCGGTCCAGCGCGCGCGGACAAGGTTACCAGTCTGCCAGACCGCCCGGCCCCGGCTGGATGAACCCCCACGGGCCAGTCCATGATACAGCCCGTATTCGCCCGTCAGGACATGCGCAATTGCGCTGCCTTCCCCATACGGGGTGGCGGAAAGCACAAGGGCGGGTGCCTCCCATTCCATCAGGAAGCACCCGCCCTTGCGCAAAGAAAACCGGAAACCGGCAACGTGATCAGTTGCCAGCAGCCTTTGCCACTTCGGCGGCAAAGTCGTTTTCTTCCTTCTCGATGCCTTCACCCAGCTGGAAGCGGTCGAAACCGGTCAGCTTGGCGCCTGCCTTTTCCACGATCTTGCGCACGCGGCTTTCGCCATCATGCACCCAGACCTGTTCCAGCAGCACAACTTCTTCATAGAACTTGCGGATACGGCCATCGACCATCTTTTCAATGATCGCGTCGGGTTTGCCCGAAGCCTTGGCCTGTTCCACCAGCACCGCGCGCTCACGCTCAAGCGCCTGCGGGTCAACGCTGTCCACATCCAGTGCTGCCGGACGGGTCGCGGCAACATGCATGCCGATGCGACGGCCAAGGTCTTCCATCGCTTCGCTGGCGGTCGGTGCCTCAACGGCAGCCAGCACGCCAATCTTGCCCAGGCCGGGGCTTACAGCGGAATGCACGTAGGTCGCAACCACGCCCGACGGCACGCTCAGCACGCGCGCGCGGCGGATGGACATGTTCTCACCAATGGTGGCGATCAGGTGCGTCAGTTCATCGGCAACGTTGCGGCCGCTTTTCAGCACGGCGGTCTTCAGCTTTTCCAGATCGTCGCCAACGCTCAGCGCGGCATGGGCCACTTCGGAGACGAAGTTCTGGAAATGCTCGTTGCGGGCGACGAAGTCGGTTTCGGCATTGATCTCGACCATGGCAGCCTTGAGATCGGTCTGCGCCACGGCAACCAGGCCTTCGGCCGTAACGCGGCCGGACTTCTTGGCGGCGGCCGACAGGCCCTTCTTGCGCAGCCAGTCGATTGCGCCTTCGATATCGCCTTCGGCTTCGTTAAGGGCCTTCTTGCAATCCATCATGCCCGCGCCGGTCTTCTCACGAAGTTCCTTGACGAGGGCTGCGGTAATCTGCGCCATTATCCTGATACTCCTCACGACAGGCGCACGCCCCGCATCGCTGCAGGGCGTGTCCTTGCTGTGTCAGTTACGCCGGGCGGCCTGTTTCAGCCTGCCCCGGCGTCCATTTTCATTCCGCGCTTGCGGCGGCTTCCGTCACGGCCGTTTCCACGGCGGGGTCAACCGGCAGTTCCTCGGACGCACCGAAGTCTTCACCCGATGCACCCAGCTCGGCGGAGATACCGTCGAGGACAGCGGACGACACCAGTTCGCAATACAGGGCAATGGCGCGGATGGCGTCATCGTTGCCCGGGATCGGATAGGTCACGCCACGCGGGTCGGAGTTGCTGTCCAGCACGGCCACAACCGGGATACCCAGCTTGTTGGCTTCTTCAACCGCCAGCTTTTCCTTGTTCGTGTCGATCACGAACAGGATGTCCGGCAGACCGCCCATTTCCTTGATACCGCCGAGCGAACGCTCCAGCTTCTCACGGTCGCGGGTGATGTCCAGGACTTCTTTCTTGGTCAGGCCCTGGGTGCCGTTTTCCAGCATGTCGTCAATGCCGCGCAGGCGCTTGATCGAACCGGTGATGGTCTTCCAGTTCGTCAGCATGCCGCCCAGCCAGCGGTGGTTGACGTAATACTGGCCGCAACGCTTGGCCGCTTCGGCCACCTGGTCGGCTGCTGCACGCTTGGTGCCGACAAACAGCACGCGGCCGCCACCGGCAACGGTGTCACGGATCGCCTTGAGCGCACGGTCCAGCATGGGAACGGTCTGCTGCAGGTCGATGATGTGGACCTGGTTGCGCACACCGAACAGGTATGGCGCCATGCGCGGGTTCCAGCGGCGGGTGTGGTGACCGAAGTGCACGCCGGCTTCAAGCAGCTGGCGCATTGTGAATTCAGGCATCGCCATGTCGGCTAAATCCTTGTGTCTGGTTTATCCTCCGTGAAGCACGCCCTGTTTTTCAAGGACACCAGAGGTCTTGGCTTCACGTGCGAATTGGCCCCGACGTGGGACCGTGGCGGGATATGGCTGTTTTTGGCGCATATTGCAAGGGCGCTGTTGGCCCCGGCCGCATCGTGATGCAACTTTTCGCAAGCGGGATGGTTGCCCCGTGCAAGGGATGCCTGTCATCCGGACGGGCGTCACGCCCGTATTGCAACATGAAACAGGGGATCAAAGCGTAATGGCGATCACGAAATTTGCGACGGCACACTGGTCAGGCGGACTGAAGGACGGCAAGGGAGAAATCTCGACCCAGAGCGGTTCGCTCAAGAACCAGCCCTATGGTTTCAATACCCGTTTCGAGGACAAGCCCGGCACCAACCCCGAGGAACTGCTGGGCGCAGCCCACGCCGCATGCTTCGCCATGGCGCTGTCGGGTATCCTTGGCGGCGCGGGACTTACGCCAAAAACACTGGACGCGAAATCCGAAATCGTACTGGACAAGCAGGGGGAAGGCTTTGCCATCACCCATGCGAAACTGACGCTGGAAGCCGAAATTCCCGGCGCCACCGAAGCACAGTTCAAGGAACTGGCGGAAAAGGCGAAAGCAGGCTGCCCCGTCTCGAAACTGTTTGACGCGACAATCACGCTGGACGCGAAGCTGAAAGGCTGATCCAGCAGGCGGCGCGGAACGAACCGGGGTTCCGCGCCAGATTTTTTACAGGATAACCGGATCCTGATTGCCCACCTGCCCCCGGTGGCGCAGCAGGTGATCGGCCAGAACGCAGGCCATCATCGCTTCACCCACCGGCACGGCACGAATGCCGACACAGGGGTCATGCCGCCCCCTGGTCATGACATCCACGTTCTCGCCCTCACGCGTGACGGAGGGCACGGGCGTGAGGATCGAACTGGTCGGCTTGACTGCGAAGCGCGCCACGACCGGCTGACCGGTGGAAATGCCCCCCAGCACGCCACCGGCATGGTTGGACGCGAACCGGACCTGGCCATTTTCCATGCGCATCGGGTCCGCGTTTTCTTCCCCCGTCAGGCAGGCGGAAGCAAACCCTTCCCCGATCTCGACACCCTTGACGGCGTTGATGCTCATCAATGCCATGGCGAGGTCGGAATCCAGCTTGCCATAGATCGGCGCGCCCAGTCCGGACGGTATGCCCTGGGCCACGACCTCGATCACCGCACCGATGGATGATCCCTTCTTGCGGATATCAGACAGGTATTCTTCCCACACCGGCAGGATCGTCGCATCCGGGCAGAACAGCGGATTGTCATTCACAATTTCCCAGTCCATCCGCGCACGGTCGACCGCATGTGGCCCGACCTGCACCAGCGCGCCACGGATGCTGACCATATCCCCCAGCACCTTGCGCGCCACGGCCCCCGCCGCGACCCGCATGGCCGTTTCCCGGGCCGAGGAACGGCCGCCACCCCGATAGTCACGGATGCCGTATTTCATGTCATAGGCGACATCGGCATGACCGGGACGGTAACGGGTTGCGATATCGCCATAATCACGTGAACGCTGGTCGGTATTGCGGATGACCAGCGAGATCGGGGTGCCGGTTGTCCTGCCCTCGAACACGCCGGACAGGATCTCGACCTGATCGGCTTCCTGCCGCTGGGTGGTGAATTTCGACTGACCGGGCCTGCGGCGGTCCAGCCAGGGCTGGATATCCGCCACATCCAGCGGGACACGCGGCGGGCAGCCGTCAATCACGCAGCCGATGGCCGGGCCATGGCTTTCACCCCATGTGGTGACACGGAACAGGTGGCCGAAGGTATTGTACGACATGGGGTGCGATCAGTTGCCCGCGACCGTGATGTCCGGCGCGGTGGGGTTTTTCATGCCGACAATATGGTAGCCGGAATCAACATGGTGGATTTCACCCGTAACGCCACCCGACAGGTCGGACAGCATGTACAGGCCCGCACCCCCCACTTCTTCCAGCGACACATTGCGTTCCAGCGGGGAGTTGTACTGGTTCCACTTGAGGATATAGCGGAAATCGCCAATGCCATTGGCAGCCAGCGTCATGACCGGTCCCGCGGAAATGCCATTGACGCGGATGCCATCACCACCAAGGTCAACCGCCATGTAGCGTACCGATGCCTCCAGCGCCGCCTTGGCCACACCCATCACATTGTAATGCGGCATGACACGCTCGGCCCCCAGATAGGTCAGCGTCAGCAACGACCCGCCGGGGTTCATGATTGCAGCCGCGCGCCGGGCGACAGCAGTGAAGGAATAGCACGAAATGTCCATCGCCTTGAGGAAGGCGTCACGGGGGGTGTCGACATATCGCCCGCGCAGGAACTGCTTGTCCGCCCAGCCGATGGCATGGACAAGAAAGTCGATCTTGCCCCATTCCTTCTCGATCGCGGCAAATGTCTCGTCCATGGCGGCGTCATCGGTCACGTCGCACGGCAGCACCAGCGTCGATCCAACGGTTTCAGCCAGCGGACGCACGCGCTTGCCCAGCGCCTCGCCCTGATAGGTAAAGGCAAGTTCGCCCCCCTGCTCGGCCACGGCGCGCGCGATGCCCCATGCGATGGAGCGGTCATTCGCAACACCCATGACAAGGCCCCGCTTGCCTTTCATCAATGAACCCTTGATGGCGATTTTGGGCGCGCCGTCTGACATGCTGGTATCCTTAATGGTAAATGACGGATGAAATTTCGGCCTCGTGGTTGCACAAGCTGCCGTTTTGGACAAGATGCCGATTGCGCTAATTGTAGCCAATAATTGTCACATGGTAACTTACCTTATGTTTCCATATGTTTCGTATCCCTGCGCCGCCCACATCCGGCACAGGCGGGTACAAGGCATTCAGCGTTACGGAACCCCGACCCCATGACCCTTCCCCTGATCGACCTTGCCGCTGACCCGTTCGACCTGTTTGACGCGTGGATGCGTGACGCGACAGCGCACGAACCCAACGACCCGAACGCCATGGCGCTGGCTACGGCCACGGCTGACGGACGGCCTTCGGTGCGGATGATCCTGCTCAAGGGCGCGGACCGGCGGGGATTTGTGTTCTACACCAACCTCAACAGCCGCAAGGCGGCCGAACTGAAGGCCAACCCGCACGCCGCCCTGCTGTTCCACTGGAAAAGCATCCGCCGCCAGATCCGTATCGAGGGCGCGGTGGAACCCGTGACCGCGGCCGAGGCCGACGCCTATTTCGCCAGCCGCAGCCGGGTGTCGCGTCTGGGCGCGATTGCGTCCAACCAGTCCCATCCCCTGCCCGACCGCGCCGTGTTCGAGAATGCGGTGGCAGACCTTGAAGCCCGCTACCCTGATCCCGACGCCGTCATTCCCCGCCCCGCCAACTGGAGCGGCTTTCGCGTCGTGCCGCAGCATTTCGAATTCTGGCAGGACCGTCCCTATCGCCTGCATGACCGCGCCGTATGGGACCGGACAGCCGATGGCTGGACGACGGAACGCCTTTATCCCTGAACTTAACGCCCCCTGATCCGTTTTCATTCATCAAGGGGCGTGTCGCACCCGCCAGACGGACCGCACGCCCCATGAACGGATCAGGAGGCGGCGCATGTGCATACGCAGGATACTGTTGCCACTGGCGGGGATGAGCCACGCGGAAAGCGCGCTGGACGTGGGTGGCGCGATTGCCCGCATGTTTGATGCCCATCTGGCCGTACTGCATGTGGGCACCGACATGCAGGAAGTCGGCCCATTGGTGGGCGAAGGCCTGTCGGGCGCGATGGTGCAGGACATGATCGCGTCCGCGCTGAAGGAGAGTGCCGCGCGCCTCAACGGCGTGCGTGGCCTGTTTGACGCATTCGTCACCCGCGAACAGATCCCGGTCGTGGCGGTGGACTCCCCCCTTTCGCCAGTGGGCATGTCCGGCCTGTCCGCAAGTTTCATCGCCCATAGCGGCCATACCCGCAGTGTCGTGTCCTTTCAGGCGCGCCTGTCCGATATCGTGGTCCTGCGCCAGCCCAATCCGGAGGGGGATGTCTCCTCATCCGACACGCTGCACGCCATCCTGTTCGAAAGCGGGCGCGGGGTGATCATCGTGCCGCCCGTGGCGCCACCGACCATCGGCAGGCGCATCTGCATCGGCTGGAATGGCACGTCGGAAGCCGCATCCGCCATCCATCACGCCCTGCCGCTGCTCAAACGGGCGGAAGCGGTGCATATCCTGCACAGCCCCGCCTATCAGCGCCCCGGTCCCGAAGCACGGCATGTACGGTCATTTCTGTCATTGCATGGCATCATGGCCAATATTCACGAATTCGGTAGTGATTCCCGCCCGGTGGGTGAAGACATGCTGGACATGGCCCATACGCTGGGTGCGGACATGATGGTCATGGGGGCGTATTCCCATTCCCGCCTGCGTCAGATGATTCTGGGTGGCGTCACCCGCCATATGCTGGAAAACAGCGATATTATCGTTATCATGAGCCGCTGAGGAACGGATCGGCCACCATATCCCGCAACATTTGTATCCCCGTCGTGAAATATGCGTATTATTATGTGTAAATGCCGGACCATGCCTTGATTTTACAAACCGCGGGGATTAGGTGTGGCGGGGAAAAGAACGCCATAGCCTAGTGTAAAATCCGGTCTGGGGGAGATTATGCGCATTAATGCGGACATTATGGCAGAACTGAAGCAGGCGGGGGAAAATGCCTCCGACGTGCTTCGTGTTGCCCTGACGCGGCTGCGCGGACGTATTGCGCTTGTTTCATCCTTCGGGGCCGAATCAGCCGTCATGCTGGCGCTGGCGGCCGAAATCGATCCCGCCGTGCCGGTCCTGTTCCTTGAAACGGGCCAGCATTTTCCCGAAACGCTGGCTTACCGGCAGGAACTGGCCCGCGTGCTGGGCCTGCGCGACGTGCGTGACCTGCACCCCGCCCCCCGACAGATCGAACGCCGCGACCCCGAAGGCCAGCTATGGGCCTTCGACCCTGATGCCTGCTGTGCATTGCGCAAGGTCGAACCGCTGGATGAGGCCATGATCCCCTTTGATGCGTGGATCACGGGCCGCAAGCGCACCCAGGCCGCGACCCGGCAGGGCCTGCCGGTGGTGGAGGACGCGCCCGGCGGCAAGATCAAGATCAACCCGCTGATCAGCTGGACCCCGCGCGAACTTGATGCCGAAATGACGCGCCGCAACCTGCCGCGCCATCCGCTGACGCTGCGGGGCTATCCCTCGATCGGATGCGCGCCATGCACACGGCCCGTGGCCGAAGGCGAGGACCCGCGTCAGGGCCGTTGGGCCGGGCAGAACAAGACGGAATGTGGTATCCATGTCCGCAAGGCATCCTGAAACGGACGCCACCGCACCGGCCGGGCTGAGGCCGCCAGTTTTCCCTGTTTCTTTCCTGTTACGGAAGGTCTGTAATTCCATGGACGATCTCGACCAACTAGAGGCCCAGAGCATCTTCATCCTGCGCGAAGCCTACCGGAAGCTGAAGCCGCTGGCGATGCTGTGGTCGCTGGGCAAGGATTCCAACGTCATGCTGTGGCTGGCGCGCAAGGCATTCCTTGGCAACGTGCCGTTCCCGGTCATGCATGTCGATACCGGCAAGAAATTCCCGGAAATGTATAAGTTCCGCGATGAATATACCAAGAAGTGGAACCTGGAACTGCTGCTGGGCGACTGCCCGCCGGTGGAAGACATCGACCCCACCCTGCCACCCGCCGCACGTTCTGCTGCGCGCAAGACCGCGGGCCTTGCCGCGATGATCGACAAGTACAAGCTGGCGGGCGTGATCGCGGGCATCCGCCGTGATGAACAGGCCACCCGTGCCAAGGAACGTGTGTTCAGCCCCCGTGGCGCAGGCCACAAGTGGGACGTGCGCAACCAGCCGCCCGAATTCTGGGACCAGTACGCCACCCCGCACGAACCCGGCATGCATGTGCGCGTCCACCCCCTGCTGTCATGGCGTGAAATTGACATCTGGCGTTATATCGAGCGCGAGGACATCCCGCTGGTTGACCTGTATTTCGCAAAAAACGGCAAGCGCTACCGCTCGCTGGGGGACCAGGATATCACCAGCCCGGTGGAAAGCAACGCGACCACCGTGGCCGAAGTGATTGCGGAACTGGAAACGTCGCGCACATCCGAACGCGCGGGACGTGCCATGGATCATGAGTCCGAGGACGCGTTCGAACGCCTGCGCGTGGCCGGCTACCTCTGATCGGACAGGACGGAGTTATATTACAATGAGTACAATCCCGACCCCTGCCCCGCAGGAAGCCGCCACCCCCATCGTGATCGTGGGCCATGTCGACCATGGCAAGTCCACGCTGATCGGTCGCCTGCTGTATGATACCGACAGCCTGCCCGACGGGCGTGTCGCGCAGATCATTGAATCCAGCAAGAAGCGCGGGCTTACGGTTGAATGGAGCTTCCTGCTCGACAGCCTGCAGATCGAACGTGACCAGGGCGTGACCGTTGATTCCACCCGCATTCCCTTCCGGCTGGGCACGCGCCAGTTCGTGATCGTGGATGCGCCGGGCCACCGTCAGTTCCTGCGCAACATGATCACCGGTGCGGCCGATGCCGAAGCCGCAGTCCTGGTGGTTGACGCGAATGAAGGTGCTCAGGAACAGACCCGCCGCCACGCCATGCTGCTGCGCCTGATCGGCATCCGTCATGTCATCGTGCTGATGAACAAGGTTGATATCTTCAACTACAACCAGAAGAAGATCGAAGCCGCCGAGCGCGACATCACCGCGCTCCTGCACCAGCTTGAAATCGAACCGACGGTGTTTGTCCCCGCCTCCGCGCGTGAAGGCGACAACATGGCGTCGCGTTCCGACAAGATGCCGTGGTACAAGGGCCCGACCCTGACCGAGGCGCTGGCCGCCGTTCCCGCCCCGTCATCGCGCGCCGACCTGCCGCTGCGCCTGCCGGTGCAGGATGTCTACCGTTTCGACACCAAGCGTATTGTCGTGGGCCGTATCGAACGCGGCCGCATCCGCGTGGGCGATGAGGTGGTGATTGGCGTGCATGGCGCGCGCGCGCGCATCGCCACCATCGAAAGCTGGCACACAGCCCCGCAGGTGGCCGCCATTGCTGGCCAGTCCGTGGCCGTAACGCTGGAACCCGATGTCATTCCCGACCGGGGCGACTTCCTGTATCCCGCATCCGCCGCCCCCCTGCGTGCGGCGCGCATCCGCACGCGCCTGTTCTGGCTGCGTCAGGAACCGCTGCGCGTGGGCGAAAGCTTCAAGCTGCGTCTTGCCACGGCGGAACACCAGGTCACGGTGGCGGCGATTGATTCCGTGGTGCGCCTGGAAGACCTGACCGAACACCCTGCCGAGGAAGTGCCGCCCGAAGGCTTTGCCGAAATCACGCTGGCGGTTTCCGAAACCATGCTGTTCGACGCATTCGTGCCGGGCACATCGGACGGACGTGGCGTGCTGGTGGACCGTAACCAGCAGATCGTCGGCGGCGCGCCGCTGATCGGTATTGCCGAAAGTGTCGCGGGCCGCAATGCCATCCACCCGACCGACAGCGCCGTGTCGCTGTGGGACCGCGCGCAGGCAAAGGGCCACCGTGGTGGCGTGTTCTGGATGACCGGCCTGCCGGGCGCGGGCAAGAGCACGCTGGCGCGCGGGGCGGAAACGCGCCTGTTCGCACGCGGGGTCGATGTTTCGGTTCTGGATGGTGACACGCTACGCGCGGGCCTGTGTTCGGACCTTGGCTTTTCCGAAGCGGACCGTCGTGAAAACGTGCGCCGCGCCGCCGCCGTGGCCCGCATCCTTGCGGAAAGCGGTCAGGTGGTGATCGTTGCCCTGATCTCCCCCACCATTGCGGACCGCGAACTGGCACGCCAGATCGTGGGTGAGGGTTTTCATGAAATCTTCATCGACACGCCGCAGGCCACGTGTGAAGAGCGCGACCCCAAGGGGCTGTATGCAGCCGCCCGCGCGGGCAAGATCGAAGGCTTCACCGGCATCGATGCGCCGTATGAAGCACCCGTGAAGCCCGCCCTGCGGCTGGAAACGGCCAATGCGTCAAGCGATGAGACGGCAGCACGCCTCGCCGCCTTCATTGGTGAGGAAACCCGCCTTGACGGGGTGGTCCAGCGCCAGAAGTCCTGATGCCAGCGGGGTCGGGCAGGACCTGTCCGGCCCCATGCAGGACCGGGTTTTAGATTACAGGCGCCAGTTTACATGTCTGGCGCCTTTTTGTACCAGTCACGGCAGATAGATCGCCTGTTGCCTGGAAAGGATCGGTTCACAAGTGGATGTCAGGAACAACCGCCGGGATACGACCGGTGCCAGCGTCATTACCGCCAACCGCCTGCTTGATGGCCGCATCGTCTGGCTGACACAGCAGGGATGGTCGGAACATATCGGGCATGCCCGTGTTTTTGACAATGCGGATATCGAAGACGCGATAGCGCAGGCCAAGGCCACGCCGGATGCACGCAGGCTGGTGGGTATCTATGGCGTGCAGCTTGACCCGTCGGCTGCGGGCCTGTCCCCGCTTACGGTACGTGAGCGCATCCGTGCGTTCGGGCCGAGTGTCCATCCTGATTTTGCCCCTGTGGAGACATCCAATGTCCACTGACACCGCACCCCTGCCGGTTGGCCGGTATGCCTATGACCAGGTGGACCGTACTTTCCTGTCCCAGCGCGTGGCGCAGTTCCGCGAACAGGTGAACCGCCGTGTCAAGGGCGACCTGAGCGAGGATGAGTTCAAGCCGCTGCGCCTGATGAACGGCCTGTACCTGCAGCTTCATGCCTACATGCTGCGCGTTGCGGTACCCTATGGCATGATGGGGTCGGACCAGATGCGCATGCTGGCCCATATCGCGCGCACATATGACCGCGATTACGGGCATTTCACCACGCGCCAGAACATCCAGTTCAACTGGATCCGGCTGGAGGATACACCCGATATTCTCCAGCATCTGGCGGACGTGGACATGCACGCCATCCAGACCAGCGGCAACTGCATCCGCAACGTGACGTGTGACGAGTTCGCGGGCGCTGCCGCCGATGAACTGCTGGACCCGCGCATCCATGCCGAGATCCTGCGCCAGTGGTCCACGCTGCACCCGGAATTCTCGTTCCTGCCGCGCAAGTTCAAGATCGCGATCAGCGGCAGCCCGCATGACCGCGTCGCGGCCCGCTTCCACGACATCGGGCTGGTCGCCCGCCCCGGTGCGCAGGGTCGGCCGGTGTTTGACGTGTTCGTGGGTGGCGGGCTTGGCCGCACGCCGATCATTGGCGTGCAGCTGCGCGACAACCTGCCTGAAGAGGACCTTGTTGCCTACCTTGAGGCCATCGTGCGCGTGTACAACGCCTATGGCCGCCGCGACAACATATACAAGGCCCGGATCAAGATCCTTGTCCAGGCGCTGGGTGTCGAGGCGTTCCGTGAAAAGGTCGATGCGGAATTCGCGCTGATGGACCGGGCGGATTACCGTCTGGATCCCGCCATTGTTGATGGCATCCGCGCGCGTTTCGGCATTCCCGAACTGGTGGCCCCGGCGGATGCGGCGCAGAAACTTGCCGCCGACCGCAAGGCCGACCCTGCCTTTGACCGCTGGGTGCGCACCAATACCCATCCGCATCGCAATGACGGTTTCATAAGCGCCGTCATTTCCATCAAGCCCGATGGCGGCATCCCTGGTGATGTCACGGCGGACCAGATGGACCTGATCGCCGAACTGGCCGATGGCTGGTCGTTTGGTGAAATCCGCGTCACCCACATGCAGAACGTGGTGCTGGGCCATGTGCGCAAGGACCGTCTGCGCGAACTGTGGGGCAAGCTGGTCGCGGCCGGTCTGGGCACGCCCAATATCGGGCTGGTGGGCGATATCATCGCCTGCCCCGGTCTGGATTACTGCTCACTGGCCAATGCGCGTTCCATTCCGATCGCGCAGAAGCTCAGCGCCCGCTTTGCCGATCCGGAACTGCAGGAACGCATCGGCCGGCTGCATATCAACATATCGGGCTGCATCAATGCCTGCGGGCACCACCATGCAGGTCATATCGGCATCCTTGGGGTGGACAAGCGCGGCGAGGAATTCTTCCAGCTGACCCTTGGTGGTTCGGCGGCCAATGACGTGGCCATTGGCCAGATCATCGGCCCGGCGCTGCCAGAGGACGAGACGGTCGATGCCATTGCCCGACTGATTGATACCTATCTGGTGCTGCGTCAGGGTGACGAGCAGTTTATCGATACCTACCGGCGTCTTGGCGCCGCCAGCTTCAAGGACGCTGTCTATGCCCCTGCTTGAGAATGGCCACATCAAGGATGACACCTGGGTCACGGTAACCGAAGACGCGCCCCTTCCGGCGACTGGCGCGGTGATCGTGCCCTTCGCACGGCTGGAAGAAGGCCTGGCACGCGGGGCGGATGCGCCGCTGGGCGTCACCATCGGGCCGGATGTGGATGTGTCCCTGCTACGCCCTGCCCTGCCGCGCCTTGGCCTGGTGGCGGTCACGTTCACGACCTTCCGTGACGGGCGTGCCTTCACGCAGGCCCGCGCACTGCGTGAACACCTGTCATTTACGGGGGAAATCCGGGCGACCGGCAAGCCACTGCCGGACCAGTACGAATTCATGCTGCGCTGTGGCGTCACCACCGTTCAGACCGAGCGCGCGGAAGACATAAGCGTATGGCAGCAGGCGCACGAAATCATTTCCGTCGCCTATCAGCCCTCCGTCCTGCATGAACGCAGGCAGGGGCTGGGGCTGCGCCGCTTCCTGTCCTGATGACATGATGGGAAAGGAAGGCCCTGCATCCTTTTCCCATCTGACAGGGCGTGTTACCGCAGGGACATGCGCAACCACCGTGCTTTTGGACTGATACGGACATGACGCGCCCGGACATGACGGGCGCGCGCCTGTGTGGTGCTGTCCTTGGTGCAGGATGGTGGGGTGTCGCCAGCCTGCTGGCCCCCGTCCTGCGCCATAACCTGTCGCGTCGCCTGAAACGGGGCAAGGAAACACCGGCCAGCCTGCCCCAGCGCCGTGGCATTGCCAGCATGGGGCGCCCCCACGGCCCGCTTGTCTGGCTGCATGCCGCAAGCGTTGGCGAAAGCATTTCGGTGCTGCCGGTTATCAGCCAGCTTCTGGCCATCAGCCCGTCCCATCATATCCTGGTCACGACTGGCACCATGACGGGGGCCGAGATCCTGCATGCACGCCTGCCGGGCATAGATGGACATGAACGGGTCCTGCATCAGTTCGCGCCGCTGGATGTGCCACGCTGGGTTGCGCGATTTGCCGATTTCTGGCGTCCCGATGCGGCGGCACTGGTGGAAAGTGAACTCTGGCCCAACCTGATCGCAACATGCAGGCGGCGGCGCATCCCGCTGGCGCTGCTCAACGGACGCCTGTCGGACCGGTCACTGGCCCGGTGGGGCAAGGCGCGATGCCTGCTGGCGCGCATGCTGTCCACTTTCACATGGGTCATGGCCCGGACGCCGGAAGATGCCCGCCGCCTGCAACACGGTGGCGCGGAACGGATCGACATGATCGCAGACCTGAAAGATGCGGCAGCGCCCCTGCCGTGCAACCCGGCGGACCTTGCTGCAATCGGGCGCACGCTGGGCGGTCGTCCGGTCTGGGTGGCGGCTTCCACCCATCAGGGGGAGGAAACCGAAATCCTTGCCGCCAGCATCATCATCCGTCAGGCCGTGCCAGATGCGCTGACCATCATCATTCCCCGCCATCCCGAACATGGGGCGGATATCGGAGCACTGGCGGACCGACCGCTGCCCCGTCGCGCGGCGGGACAGTTTCCCACAGCGCGCGATGCCGTATGGATATGCGATACATTGGGGGAAACGGGGCTGTTCTATGCCCTCGGCGCACCGGTCCTTATGGGAAACAGCCTGCCCGGCTGCGCGGGTGGCGGCCATAATCCCGTTGAGCCGGCACGGGCGGGATGCCCGATTGCCACCGGCCCGAAAACCGGCAATTTCCGCCAGGCCTATGCCCGGATGGGGCAACGCATCCACTACGTGCATACTGCGCGGAACATTGCGCAATGGGTCATCACGCAACTGCGGCATCCTGACCGGGACGGCGTTTTGGCACCTGATCCTTCCCCGCCCGACCCTGATATTGCCCGGCAGGTCGCCCTTGCGATTCTGACGCTGGGACAACGGTGATGCAAGCCCCGGCCTTCTGGTGGAATGCGCCCGCCCATCCGGGATGGGCCGCCCGCCTGCTGTTCCCGTTGTCATGGCTGTATGCATCCGCAACCGCCCGGCGGGTCGTCAGGCACACCGGATGGCGGGCACCCGTGCCCGTGCTGTGCTGCGGGAATATCGGGGTGGGTGGTACGGGCAAGACCCCACTTGGCCTTGACCTTGCCCAACGCGCCATTGCCCGTGGGCGTCGCCCGGCCTTTCTGTCCCGTGGCTATGGTGGCCACCGGCCCATGGGCACGCGGGTTGACCCTGATCGCCATACAGCACGTGACACAGGGGATGAACCGTTACTGCTGGCCCGGGTCGCACCATGTTATATCGGCGCGGACCGCGCGGTTTCAGCACGGCAGGCCCTACGGGACGGGGCGGACTGCCTGCTGATGGATGACGGGTTCCAGAATTCCACGCTGCATCAGGATCTTGCGCTGGTGGTTGTGGATGGTGCGGTCGGATTCGGCAATGGACGGGTCCTGCCTGCGGGGCCGCTGCGCGAACCGGTCCACACTGGTCTGGCGCGTGCGGGGGGCATTGTCATGATTGGTACCGATCGGCAGGGCGTTCTGGCCGGCATGGAAAACGGGCCACCCTGCTTTACCGCCATGTTACAACAGGATGTTGGCAACGTGCCGCGTGACAGGCCCCTTATCGCCTTTGCCGGCATCGGACGGCCCGCGAAGTTCTTTGACGGGCTTGCCAGCATGGGGCTTTCCCCCCTGCGCTGCATGGCGTTTACCGACCATCATCCCTATACCCGGACGGAATGCCGCGACCTGCTGGCACTGGCCGCGCAATGGAATGCGTGCCTGGTAACAACGGAAAAGGACGCCGTACGCCTGCCCCCCGACATGCGGGCGCGGGTTACGACCGCCAGCGTGCATCTGGCATGGGACACGCCCGCCATGCCCGAACGCATACTTGACCTATGGCTGGGCAGGACAGACGCATGACAGTTGCCACCCCCACACGCTCCGCCACCCGGCAGATGCATCTGGAAGCCGCCTTCGTGTGCGGGTTGCTGGCGATATTCCGCCGGATTGGCCCGGTGCGGGCCTCCAACCTGGGTGGCTTCCTGTGCCGGATGGTGGGGCCATGCCTGCCGGTGTCCCGCATTGCCGATGCCAACCTGCGCATGGCGATGCCCGAACTGGATGCCACCATGCGCCGCCGCGTGATACGGGACATGTGGGATAATATCGGTCGCAATGCTGGCGAATTCCCCCATCTTGCCACCCTGCCCCGCAATCCGGGCAGCGGTCCGGGCTGGGACGTGGTGGGGGAAGAATACCTGACCGCGCAGGCACGTCGCGGCGGCCCGACCATTTTCGTATCCGGGCATATCGGCAACTGGGAAATGCTGCCGCCCGCCGTGGCGCGGTATGGCATGCCGTTTTCATCCTTCTACCGCGCGCCGAACAACCCGCTGGTTGACCGGATCCTGTGCGACCTCCGGGATGCGGCCATGGGGCAACCTGTTCCCCTGTTCGCCAAGGGGGCGAAGGGCGCACGCAGCGCGCTGGGCCATATCCTGAAGGGGGGCCATCTGGGCATGCTGGTGGACCAGAAAATGAATGATGGTGTCGCCGCCCGGTTTTTCGGACAGCCCGCCATGACGGCGGGGGCCATGGCGGCCATGGCGATCAAGCTGCGCTGTCCCGTCATTCCCGGCTATGTCGAGCGCCTGGGTCCGGCACGGTTGCGGATTCATGTCCATCCCCCGCTTGACCTGCCCGACAGCGGCAACCGGGCGCAGGACCAGATGGACCTGACCCAGATGGTCAATGACTGGATTGAAAGCATTATTCGCCATCATCCCGGCAGTTGGCTATGGCTTCACCGCCGCTGGAATGTGCATTTGCCTAAAAAAAAGCCTAAAAAATAATCATATTTGCAACATATTATTGCTTTTTTATCACAGGTTAAGGTTTCTGCCTGTTTCTTCGGCTTTCAGTCCCAAATTCAATTTGGCAAAGCTGCCATGCAGGAATAGCGTTGTTTCCACATTGTCACACCACGACAGTCAGAGGGCCAACGGAATGCACATGATGGATCAGCAGGCATATGCCACCAATGTTGTTTCCCTGCGGCAGGGCTTGCTGCCCCGTCACCGCGAATACCTGATGCGCTGGCTGCAGGCCGGTGCCTGCATGGGTCTGTGTGATGCGGACATCACCGACCGCGACGAAAATGATGAAATCGATCTGGAACACGTCCTGGTCTGGGTACGTGAGAACGCAAACCCCGCCTACATGGTTCGCCCCGAAGGCAAGGGAATGGGCTGGGTACTGATCGACCAGATTCACGAACGCCCGCTGGCAACCTATCGCAGCTTCGAAGCCGCACTGCATGCGATCCGTCCGGTGCTGTCCTGCGGGGCGACTGCCGCGGCCTGAACGGCCACGACAGCATTCCCCTTCGCGCCTTAATTGGCGCTGCGGCGCAGCTTGCCTGCGGGAGGGATGACGATCCTGCTGCCACCGGATGGCAGGATCTGGAACACTGCAAGATCACGCCGCGTCTTGCCATTTTCAAGAAAACCAAAAGCGCCATCCACCCCGCCAAAACCTTCCGGCCGGGTCAGCGCCTGCACGGAATAGCCATTGGCGCTGCCTGCGGGGCGCGTCTGGTCCAGGGCCTTGACCAGGGCCGCCGAATCATAGGTCAGGTCAGCCAGCGGCGTGGGCATGTGATGGTAGCGCGCCATGAACTGCTGCACGAAAGCCTGACGGCTGGCCGGATCGGGGGCTGCGTACCATGCGCCCTGCAATGCCGACAGCTTGGTGGCGAAAGCGCCCCACAGTCCCGGTCCCATGATCTGCACATGCGTGGGGTCCACATGCACCTCGGTCAGGGCGTTGATGACCATGCCCAGTTGCAGCCCCGTATCCCCCAGCAGCAGGGCGTCAAACGGTGGCGCCGGGAAATCCGGTGTGGCGGCAGGAGCCGCGGGCTGATCGGATGAGGCCGGGGGCGCGCCATCGGGGTTGGCGGGATCGACCGCCGCATCGACCTTCGGGGCTTCGGGCTGCGCATCCGGCTGGGGCTGAACCACGGCGGCGGCGCGGGTTTCATAGGCGGACAGGGTTTTCAGACCCGTTAAAACGGATGCCTGCAGGCTTTCATGATACATAATCTGCGGGGATTGCAGCCCGTTTTCCGCGCATACCTGCTGAAGCGCCTGCCCCAGCGCATGGCCCAGACGGTTTTCAGGCAGGAAGGCGGCAAAATGCTGCCGTCCCTGCTGGCGCGCGGCCAGCACCATACGGCGCACCTGCTGTTCGGGGGCGATGCCCAGCGTCCACACACCGGGCTGGGCCACGGACATGTCACTGGTAAAGGCCAGCATGGGCACATGCGCCGCCGTGGCAACGGGGGCGGCGGCAGCCGTATCATCCGTGGTCAGCGGCCCGAGGATCAGCCCGTCCCCTGCCGAGACCGCAGACTGTGCCGCCGTCGCGGCGGTGCTGCCGGGGGCTGCCGTGTCATGCACATCCAGCGGCGGGGCGGTCGGGGTATTCATGGCCATGCGGGTGGCGATCAGCATTTCCTGACCCAGACGGGCATTGGCGCCGGTCAGGGGCAGCAGGACACCGACGCCGCGCCCAGCCTTCGGGGCATGATGGTGGCTACCACCGCTGGCGCATGCCGTAAGGGCCGACAGTGCCAGCCCGGCAAACAATAAGCGCTTGCATGCAAAGCGCGAAGAGGCAGAATCAACATCCTGTCCTTGCATCTGGGTTCCGAATGTCTGACGCCTCATCTTCCTCGCCTTCAAAATCTCAACATGCCGCGGAACATCCGACGGACATTCCCCCAGAAACGGTTCATAGCGGAGAAACGCCCCCCCGTCATGCAGGGAACGCGGATGAATCCATTCCGGTTGTGCATCGGCCAGGAGAACTTGTCCTTGTTTCCACCCCCATTGGCAATCTGGGGGACATGAGCCACCGCGCGGTGGCGACGCTGGAATCCGTTGACCTGATTTTGTGCGAGGATACCCGTACCAGCGCGCGGCTATTGCGGGAATACGGTATTCATACCCGTACCCGTCCGCTGCATGACCATAACGAGGACCGGCAGATCCCCGCCCTGCTGGACGCACTGGGCGCGGGGCAGCGCATTGCGGTGATTTCGGACGCGGGCACGCCGCTCATGTCCGATCCCGGATACCGCCTGGTGCGTGCGGTCGTGGCGGCGGGCGGGCATGTCACGGCCGTACCCGGCCCCAATGCGGCGGTCATGGCGCTGACCCTGTCTGGCCTGCCCCCGCACCCGTTCATGTTTTCAGGCTTCCTGCCCCCGCGTGAGGCCGCGCGTCGCGAGGTGCTGGCGCAGTTGCACGCGGCGGAATGCGCGGGCCTGTCCGCCACATTGATCTGGCATGAAGCCCCGCACCGGCTGGCGGAAATGCTGGCGACCCTGGCTGATGTCATGGGAGGCGACCGCCCCGCCGCCGTCGCGCGCGAACTGACCAAGCGGTTTGAGGAAGTACGCCGTGGCACGGTGGCCGAACTGGCCGCCCACTACGCGGACAACCCGGCCCGTGGCGAAATTACCGTAGTGCTTGGTCCGCCCCTGCAGGGCGACAGCACGGCCAAGGATCTGGACACGCAATTGCGCGAGGCCCTGCGCACCCTGTCGGTCAAGGACGCGGCCGCCCTGGTAGCGGGCATTACCAGCCTGCCCCGGCGCACCGTCTATGCCCGTGCGCTGGAACTGGCGCGCGAAACATAAGAAAAAGTTTCTGGGTGCTGCCTTTTTTCAAAAAGGCAGCATTCTTCGAAG
>NZ_JBXAYQ010000013.1:0-79817 GCF_057359305.1 Komagataeibacter ossonobensis
GCGATGATTTATCTCACCGCCGCAATCATCAATTCGCGTTAATTCCCAACAGGCCCCAAAAGGCGGCGTTCCTTGAAGCTTTTTGAAATGAGCTTCACCAAAAACTTCTTTATGATGAGCCATGACCTTCAGGACCGGGTGCCTGTATGATTGCGGGGCGGAGTGGTAAAATGCACCTTGCGTGCCCATTTTCACTGCCCGAGGTCTCCTCCATGCCTACACCCCATATTGCCGTCATTGGCAGCACCAATATCGATTTTGTCGTGCATGTCGCCCGTTTTGCGCGACCGGGTGAAACGCTGCATGTCCATTCCTCCACTACCGGGCTGGGCGGCAAGGGGGCCAATCAGGCGATCGCGGTGGCGAAGCTGGAGCAGGACGTGGCGCTGGCGGGCTGGACGGGCAAGGACATGCTGGCGGATATGGCGCGCACCACGCTGGAACAGGCAGGTGTCGATACACGCTGGCTTATGGAAGACCCGGCGGCGGACACCGGCCGGGCCTTCATCACCATCGACCACGCAGGCGAAAACCAGATCCTTGTCGATGGCGGGGCGAACATGCGCCACGGGGCAGAGGCCACGTCCCTTCTCGCCCCTGTTCTGGATCACGCAACATTGGTGATGATGCAGATGGAAATGCCCCCTGCACTGGTGCTGGCAATTGCCCGACTGGCCCGCGCACGCGCCATTCCGGTCATGCTGGACCCCGCACCGGTTCCCGTGGATGGCCTGCCGGAAGATCTGTACGCGCTGACGGATATCCTGACCCCCAATGAACGCGAGACCCGTGACCTGACGGGTATCGAACCCACTGATGAAGCAACTGCCCTGCAGGCGGCCCGCATCCTGCACGCACGCGGCACACGCACGGCCATCATCAAGCTGGGGCATCGCGGCGTGGCGTATTCCGCACCGGATGGGCAGGGGTTCGTCCCACCCTTCCGTGTCCGGGCGGTTGATACGGTGGCGGCAGGGGACTGTTTCAATGCAGGACTGGCCTGCGCGCTGGCGCGCGGGGCGGCAATTGGGGAAGCCGTGCGCTTTGCCGCTGCCTGCGGCGCATTGGCCACCACCCGCCCCGGTGCTGCACAGGCCGCACCGGACATGGGGGAAGTCGCAGCCCTGCTGGACCAGCACCCCCCGGCCGACCTTGTCTAATGGACTGTAAACGCTATAGTCCGGATTACAAGTCAGCGGTCCCGTGCAAACGGGTGAAAAAGGGAATGTCGTAAACCCCGGCGGGATGCCACATCCGGGGGTAAAGTCGGCAGCTGTACCCGCAACTGTAAACGGAGAGTGCTTCATCTGGCGCCGTCACACGGCACCCACTGGCCCCGGCCGGGAAGGGAGATGGAATGCAGTGACCCGTAAGCCAGGAGACCTGCCGTTGTCCTTAACAATATCGCCGGGCGGGCTGACCGGAGATGGACACGAGACATGTACAAGACCAGCTGACATCCCGTCCCCCCACGCCAGCAGCAACCCGTTACAACGGGCCGCTTTTTCCGGACCCTCATGGCCGGACCCATCCTGACGGGATGTTTTTCATGAAAATCCTTTTCACCCCTGCAGCACGCCATGGCTGCACGCGTACCCTTCTCCTCTCCTGCAGCCTGATCGGCATCACAGGCATCAGCATCCATGCGCAGGCCCAGACACAGATCGCGCAGGATCGCGCCCGCCTGGGCAATTCCACCCCGTTGATCCAGCAGATCGACCCGGCCACGGTGCGGGATTCCGAACGCGCGCAGGCCGATACGGAAGAACAGGCCGCGGTCGCCGCGGGCGGCGAGGACAGGCTGGACACCAGCGGCAACCTGCTGGGCAACATGTGGGGCGCGCGGCCGTGGCTGTACAGACACGGCATCACCTTCGACATCCAGGAAGTCGATGAGGTCTGGGGCAACGGCACCGGCGGCACGCCCAGCACCAATGGCGACGGTCAGGGTTCGGGCACAGGCCCCGCCTATGACGGCGTCACCATGCCGACGCTGACCATCGATACCGAAAAGCTGTTCGGGCTGAAGGGCGGGCTGTTCAATGTCAGCGCGCTGCAGACGCGCGGGCGCTCGATCTCGCAGGATCACCTGAACAACTTCAACCCCATCAGCGGGTTCGAGGCCGACCGCTCCACCCGCCTGTTCGAACTGTGGTACCAGCAGTCCTTCCTCAAGGGAAAGCTGGACGTGAAGATCGGGCAACAGGACCTGGATACCGAATTCCTGGTCAGTGATTACGCATCGCTTTACCTGAACGCCAATTTCGGCTGGCCCATGGCCCCTTCGGTCAATTTGTATGGTGGCGGGCCGTCATGGCCGCTGTCCTCGCCCGCCATCCGCATCCGCTACCGCCCCAGCGAGAAATTCACCTTCATGTTCGCAGCCGCCGACGACAACCCGCCGGGCAACCGCTACAACTCCCTGCCCATCCAGCAGGCCACCGGATCGAACAGCGGCTTCAGTTCCGATCCCACCAGCCAGACCTATGACGGCGCCAACGGCACGAATTTCAACATGGGCACCGGCGCGCTGCTGATCACCGAACTGCAATACGCGCTCAACCCCCAGCCTGCCGACATGTCCAACGTGACCAGGAACCCCGGCCTGCCGGGGGTGTACAAGCTGGGTGGCTATTACGATACCGCGAAGTTCGCCGACTACCGCTACAACCAGCGTGGCGGTTCACTGGGGGCGGCCACGCTGAATGCCAGTGCCACACAGGCCGACCTGACCCCGCGATGGGACCGGGGCAACTGGATGGTCTATGGCATCATCGACCAGATGATCTGGCGGCCCTCGCTGACATCACCGCGCTCGCTGGGTGTATTCGTGCGCGCCACGGGTAATGGGGGCGACCGCAACATGATCAGCTTCGCCATCGACGCGGGCCTGAACCTGAAGGCCCCGTTCAGGGGGCGTGACAACGACACGATCGGCCTGGGCTGGGGCATTGGCCGCGCCAGTTCGGGGCAGCGCCAGTTTGACCGCGACAGCCATTCGCTGGTGCAGGGCAATGAAAACCACCTTGAACTGACCTATCAGGCGCAGGTCACGCCGTGGCTGGTGATGCAGCCCGATTTCCAGTACGTCTGGCACCCCGCGGGCGGCGGCGCCGACCCGTCCTTCCCCTACCGCCGCACCGGCGATGAGGCGATCTTCGGCCTGCACAGCAATATTACATTCTGATGGGCGGGCATATTCCGGCCGATGCGGATACGCCATGCCACGGGCCGGGCACGACGCCCGTCCTGCTGGTAGTGGTACTGCTGCTATTCGCATGCGCGGCCCATAATCCGCGCGTTCCCGCTACGGGAAGGACAAGAGGAGACAAAAGCACAGGGCGGAATTGAAAATTTACATTGTTGTGAGGAACGGGCCCCTTCTATACGCCTGAATACATAGGCACATGGCCGGATCCCGTGCCGCATTGCAAAAGGAAAAAACCGTTGCGCCGTCTTGTTGCTTTATGTCTTCCGCTTGGTATGGCCGCCTGCGCGCAGCACGCCCCCCGTCCCATGGTAAATTACTGCCAGCAGCCTGCTGTTGAATCCGCAGTGGTCGCCATTGCCAACCAGGGCGCGCCCAATGCATCCTCGGCCGTCGGTTTCGAAGGCGGGACGATCAAGAGCGCGATCTATAACGACCATATACAGGTCATGGCCTGCCACGGCAGTCTGGTGCGCAAGGATGGCACGCGGCAGGATGGCATCGCCGTTGCCCGCCTGCCGCACATGCGCACGGGATGGAAGGAAATCTGGGGCACCAGTGCGGCCAGCCACCAGTGGATATCGGATGCGGACATAGAAAAAAACAAGCAGAACCGGTACGCGGACTATTACGAACACACGCCACAGGCATGCAAACCCTATGCGCATGACCTGTTCTACGGCACGCAGAAATCGGACAAGGACACCGAACACCTGCGCGAGACACTGTATGACTGCCTGGCGGACCATGACGTCAAGCCACTGCGTCCCGTATCAGGCGTGGACCATACCTACAGCCCGTTCGGCATGAACTTCTACATCCCGTATTATACCAACCTGAACGCGGACGATAACGGTCCCTTCCTGTACTGATCGCAAAGCGGAACCCAGCCTGCATGGCCATCCTGCCGATTGTCCGCTTTCCCCATCCCTGTCTGGAACAGGTGGCGGAAGCTGTTGATGCGACTGCACCCGCAACCGCGCAACTGGCGCGCGACCTGCTGGAGACCATGCATGCGGCCCCGGGAATCGGGATCACCGCGTGTCATGTGGGCATTGCGCAACGGCTGGTGGTGATTGACCTGCCGGATGGGGATGGGCCGCATGTCTATGCCAATCCCGAAATCATCTGGCAGTCGGCGGAAACATCCACACAGGAAGAAGGTAGCGTGTCCATGCCCGGCATCCACGCGCCCGTCACCCGTCCCGCACGGGTAAAGGTGCGCCATACCCGCGCTGACGGTCAGGATGTGGAAGAGGACGCCGATGGCCTGCTGGCCACCTGCCTGCAACATGAAATCGACCAGATCAACGGCATTTTCTGGCTGAAACGCCTGTCACGCCTGCGGCGCGAACGGGCGTTGAAGCGTTATGCCAAGCTGGGACGCGACAGCAGATAACTTAAAAAATCATAGAAAGTTTTTGGTGAAGCTTTTTGCAAAAGCTTCAAAAGAACGCCGCCTTTTTGAAAAAAGGCAGCACCCAAAAACTTTTATTGTTTTTTATCAATTGGTTGTTTTCAAACAGTCTCTTATCAATGGCGGCCCGTCAGGCCACCTTGCCATCATCCAACATATAACCACTGGAACGCACGGTGCGGATCAGGTCCGCCCCACCCGTGGCGTTCAGCGCAAGGCGCAGCCTGCGGATGTGGACATCCACCGTACGTTCTTCCACATGGATACGGTCATCCCACGCGGCAGCCAGTATTTCGGCGCGCGAAAACACCCGGCGCGGATTGCGCAGCAGGTGCAGCAGGATACGGTATTCCGTCGGCCCAAGGGCAAGCGGTGTCCCCGCACGGCTGACCCTGCGCCCGGCATGATCCAGCGTTATGTCGGCAAAGGTCAGCACGTCCTCGGCCTGTGCCGCCGCAGGGGCGGCCGCCCGCCCCGCGCTACGCCGCATGACGGCGCGTACGCGCGCATGTAGCACATCCATTCCGCACGGCTTGACCAGATAATCATCCGCCCCGGTATCCAGCGCGTGGACGGAATCCTGTTCCTCGCCGCGCGCGGTCAGCATGATGATCGGCAGGTACCGCGTGGCTGTTGCCATGCGCAGCCTGCGGCACAGGTCAACCCCGGACAGGCCCGGCATCATCCAGTCCAGCAGGACAAGGTCGGGCTTCCACTCGCTCACCTCACGCAGGGCGTCCAGACCGTTATCCACCGGCATGACAAGGTGGCCTGCCGCCTCAAGGTTGTAAGACAGCATGACCGACAGGGCAGGGTCATCTTCTGCGACAAGGATGCGCAGCGGGCGATCTTCAAGCAAGGACGTTAACCCCCCTGTCCTGAAAACCCGCCACGGGGACGGACAACCGGCAGGATCTCACCCGTCGCGGTGTAATAGACGCGTTCGGCGATATTGGTGGCATGGTCGCCAATCCGTTCAAGGTTCTTGGCGATGAACAGCAGGTGCGTGCACGGCCCGATATTGCGCGGATCTTCCATCATGTAGGTAACCAGTTCGCGGAACATGGCGTTATACAGTTCGTCCACCGCCGTGTCGGACTGCCAGACTTCACGGGCCAGATCAGCGTTGCGCTGGCTCATGGCGTCGATCGCGCGGCGCAGGTTGTCCTGCACCAGCCGCCCCATGCCACGCAGGCCGCTGAGCGAGATGCGCGCCGTCACCAGTTCCGTACGCAGCGACCGGCGCGCGATGGAAGCGGCGCAGTCACCAATGCGTTCCATATCACCCGTGATCTTGAGTGCGGAGACCACTTCACGCAGGTCGCCCGCCACGGGGGAACGCAGGGCAAGGATGCGGATGACCATCGCCTCCACATCGCGTTCCAGCTTATCGACCTGCGGATCGAGATCGGCTGCGACACCGGCGGCGTTTTCATCACGGTCGGCAATGGCGGCGACAGCCTGCGATGTCTGCTGTTCAACCAGTCCGCCCATCCGCGCCATCATGGAACGAAGCTGTTCCAGTTCCTGTTCATAACTGCTGACGATATGTGCCGATTCCTGTCCCACCCGCGAGAACCTTCCTGCCTGCCCGCACAATTATACGGGATATGCCCGATAACAGGGCGTATGATACGTCACACGGATATAATATATCCGTCCCGAATTTGTTCAAGACGATGTCATACCCCATGGGGATGGCCCAAAATAATGAAATAAAAAGATTTCTTCAGGAACGTTCCATGCCCCGTGCCCCTCGCCCCCCAATCCTGCCTGATCCGGCCCCCGTTTCCTGCCGGCGGATGCTGACCGTAGCACTGGGCACGATGCTGGGCATGGGGCCGGGCATGGCGTCGGGGAATGACAACACGCCTGCCACAACACCCGCCACGACACGGACCACCACGCCCGCGCATCTTCCCGCAGTACCCACGGAAACCATGACCGTGACCAGCCAGCACGTGGTGGGCACCCAGCCCGGCGGCGGCCTGATCCGGGTGGAAGACGCGCCGAAATCCGTCAGCACCATCGGCACCGATTTCATGCGCAAGCAGGCGCCCAGTGCGACGGCGTTCGACATGGTCAGCCTGCTGCCTGGGGCCAATGTCTCCTCCTCCGACGCGCTGGGGTTTTCGCCCCAGACCAACATCACGGTGCGGGGACTGAGTGGGGATTCGCTTGGTTACATCCTGGAGGGCATGCCGCTTAATGATATCGCCTATTACAACGGCTATCCGGGGCAGTTCGCGGATACGGAAAATTACCAGAGTGTCTCCCTGCAGCAGGGATCGGCCGACCTTGATGCCCCCGTCCTGAACGCGGCGGGGGGACTGATGGACATGTCCTTTCGCGATCCCGCCATGAAGGCCGGGGGCTATGCGGATGTCTCGTACGGGTCATACAACACCAACCGGCAGTTTTTGCGGCTGGAAACCGGGCAGATCGGGCATACCGGCCTGCGCGGCTTCGTGTCCTATTCCCATGGCTATACCGATAACTGGCGCGGGCCGGGCCATGATGAACGCCAGCACATCGATTTCAAATTCCTGCGCGAATGGGGGGCGGGCAACCGGGTCTCCCTGATCGGGACATGGAATACGATGGTCGCCAGCTACTACCCGCCGGTGGACAAGGCGGACTGGCAGGCACAGGGACCACATGGGGCGGCCAACAACCTTGCCGCCACCTACAACCCCAATGATGCGGCGGGCGGCACGGATTACTGGGCACTGTACCGGCAGCCCGAGCGCATTGCCTATCTCGCGGCCCCGGCGCGCTTCACACTGGCGGACAATTTGCACCTGAAGGTCACGCCGTATGCACAGTGGAGCTACGGCAACGACCCCAGCGGTACGACCATGGGTGACAGCGGTCTGTGCAGCGGCACGGGTAGCTGCGATGAAAACGCCGTGGTCCGCGCGAACTGGACCCAGACCAGCTACCGTTCCGGCTTCAACGCGACACTGGACTGGCAGCTTGGCAACCATGACCTGGTGTTCGGGTACTGGTACGACTATTCCGATGACAGCGAGCACCAGCCCTTCACGTCCGTCAATGCGCAGGGTACGGCCGCCGACATATGGGTGGACCGCATAAGCCGCACCCTGCTGCAGCCCGATGGGCAACAGGTGGATGCGGGCAGTTACCACATGATTTCCCAGACCAACGCACTCTATATTGGTGACCGGATGCATTTCCTGAACCACCGCCTGATGGTGGATGTCGGGTTCAAGGAAGTCATGCTGGACCGCCATGGCACCACCACGTCGGATAACGTGCAGACGGCGGCAGGCAGCAATTCCGCCACCCCGCTGCCACGCATCGCGATCCGTTACCGCATAAGCCCGCGGCACATGGTTTTTTTCAACACCACGACCAATTTCCGCACGCCCGATGAAACCGCGCTGTTTGGCGGGGTGACCGCCAGTGGGATCGCCACACAGCTGAAGAACGAATATTCCGTGTCGGAGGAACTGGGCTACCGCTACAATGGCGACCTAATCATCGGCAGCCTGACGCTGTTCAACTATGACTTCACCAACCGTGAAATCCAGACCCAGATCGGGCAGGTGGAATCCACCATCAATGGCGGTGGCCAGACCTCACGCGGGGTGGATGTGGAAATCGGCATGAGGCCATGGCACCATTTCGCGCCCTATCTGTCGGGGGAATACCTGCACGCCACCATTGACAGTGACATCCCCTCCAGCAGCGGCATGCTGGCGACGCGGGGCAAGACGGCAGTGGAAAGCCCGAGACTGCAGGCCTCCGCCGGGCTGAGTTATGATGACGGGCACATATTCGGCATGGCCTCCGTCCATTACACGGGACGGCAGTACTCAACATTCATGAATGATGAACGCATGCCCGACCATACCACCGGCAACCTGGCCATCGGGTACCGCATGGATGACCATGCTTTCCTGTCCCATCCAGAATTCCGGATGAATTTCAATAATATCACCAACCAGCATTACCTGTCCGGTGTCGCCACCCCCACCCTGACCAGAGCCGACGGCCCGCAATATTACGTGGGCGGCGGGCTTGCGGTGCTGTTTACCGCCTCCACCGGGTTCTGACGGACGAAATACCGCAGCACGACCCCACCGGCCAACAGGTACAGCACGGCAGGCACCAGCAGGAAGCCGGCATGAATCCCCGCCTGTGCATGGACAGACTGCACGCCCACGCCACTGACCAGACCCGATACCGCCAGCACACCCGCCAGCAGGCTGCCACCCACATCAAATGCCATTTTTGATGCGGTGGAATTCAGCGCCCATGCCAGCCCCACCGTATGCAGGCCCGAAAATCCGTCGCCGCCATCCATGCAATGCGCCAGCAGGGTAAAACAGACCGGGTTGCAGATCCCGACACACAGGCCGAACAGCGCCAGCGACACGCCAGTCACCTCCACCCGCGCGGGCAGCGCGTACGCCACCAGCAGCACGCCCCCCGCCGCCAGCGTGCCACCGCGCATGACCGGGGCCGCGCCCCATCGCGCCGCCAGCGGAAGCGACATGCAACAGCCCACCAGCACCATCAGGCTGATGGTGCCCAGCAGCCAGCCGGCCATATGGTCACTGTCATGCAGGACATAGCGCACGTCATAGACCAGCGCACCGAACAGGAAGGTACTGCCCAGCATGGTCAGCAGCATCGCCCCTGTCAGCCGCCGCCAGCCCCGGTTGGCCAGCAGCCCGGCAATGCGTGCGCGCACCGTCATGTCACCACTGTCGGTCGCGACCCGTTCATGGCAGAACCGCGACGGCAGCCACAGCAATCCGCCCACCGCACACGCCACCACGACCATGAACAGGGCGAACCCCGCCTGCCGGTCGCCATGACCCAGCCAGTCCACCATGGGCAATGTCGCAATACTGACCAGCAGGCTGCCCAGCGTCGCCCCCACCATCCGGCTGGTGGCAAGACGCAGGCGCATGTCATGATCGGACGAAATCAGGCTGGTCATGGCGCCATAGGCGGTATTGACCACGCCATACGCCACACACAGCGCCATGTACCCGATGGTGGCGCATGTGCCGCGCACGACCATCGGCCACCCATGCGGCAGGGGCATGAAGGCCAGCGCCACCAGCACCATGAACGGCACGATCCCGCCACGCAGCAGGGGCAGTGCCTGCCGCCCCGCCGGCCTGCGGTCAATCCAGATCCCCACCGCCGGGTCGGTCACCAAGCTGGCCGCGCGCGCGGCCATGAGCATGAACCCCACCATCTGCACCGGCAGCAGGCAGATTTCGGTATAGAAATACGCAAGGTAGCTGAGCATCAGCCCCCAGATGATGTTGAACCCCATGTCACCCGCGCCAAATGCCATGACCTCCGCCAGTCCGATACGGGATGCGGGTGGCATGGGCGGGCGGGCGGGCATCATCCCGGCAGGATCGTGCCGCGCACGCCAAAACATTCTTCGGGTCCCGGAAACACACGCATCCGTACATCATGCGCATATCGTGCGGCGACGTCATCAATCACGCCGCCCACATTGGAATACCGATTGACATACCGGCGGACAAAGCGTGGCGCGAATGCGTCAAACGCCCCCGGCACCTGCCCGTCACAGGCGGACGATGCGCCAGTACCCATGACGGGGATGGGCAGACCCGTTGTGATCTCGCGTGAGACAGGTTCCACCGTCCCCTCCAGCACGATGGCGAATGCATCGGCAATGGCACGGACATCCTCGCGGCCCTGCGTGCACAAGCCACCTGCCGTGTTGACGGCCTGCGGCATCAGCCCCACATGCCCGCATACCGGAGTGCCACGTAGGCACAGGAAGCGCGCGGTATCGGCCATTTCCGCCCCGCCTTCCAGCTTGACCACGTCACAGCGGGTTTCCGCCATGATGCGCGCGGCATTGCCGAAAGCCTGCGCGGGCGACTGCTGGTACGACCTGAACGATACGTCCCCCTTGCCCACATCCCCAATGGTCCGCCGCCGGGGCTGTTCCCCATGGCCCATGCTTGCTATTCCCCTGACCTGACCATCTGTTACGATGGCATCAGGCATATTGCAGCATATCCGTGTTGGCAAATCAGCCGCCAGACAGCAACGGGAACCGCGTAAATGGGATTGGGCCGGACCGATATATGGCAGACGGGACTTCTCCACCGGTCCATGCCCGACATACTGCGCGCGGGCACGCTGGCGGATATGCCGGTCACATGGCTGCCCGATCCCGGCCCCTTCCGTTTCATTGCCGACCCTTTCGGCATCTGGCACGAGGACAGGCTGTATCTTTTTGCCGAAGCCTATGATTACCGCGTGAAGGTCGGGCGCATCGATGTCTTCATCCTTGACCGCACCCTGAACGTCACGGCCCACGCCCCCGTACTGGTGGAGCCATGGCACCTGTCCTATCCCGTCATCCTGCGCGATCGGGACGGTTCGTTCCTGATGATGCCGGAATCAGGCAAAAGCGGCATGCAGCGGCTGTACCGCGCGACCGATTTCCCCTATTGCTGGAAAGAGGTGGAAGGCTGCGCCTTTCCCGGCCCGATGATCGATGCCTCCCCCCTGTTCCATGACGGCAGGTGGTGGTTGTTCTATACCCCGTGGCATGAACTGGAACGCCCGCGTGTCGATACCCTGCATGTTGCATGGGCCGACAGCCTGACCGGGCCATGGCACCCCCATCCCGGCAACCCGGTGCGGCGCGACATACACAGCGCGCGGCCCGGCGGAACACCCGTGGCGATGGGTGACGGAACGATCATCCTGCCCACGCAGGACTGTGCCCATACCTATGGCGGCGCGATCACCCCGCTGGTCATCACCACCCTGACCACCCGCAATTTTGCGGCACACCCGCTCCCCCCCCTGTCGGCGCCAGCCGCGTGGCAACCTGCGACCGACGGGCTGCATACCCTGTCGGCTGCCGGTCCCGTGACGCTGGTGGATGCCAAGCACACCAGTCGCTCGGTCATCAGGCGGGCGGGCGTGGACATTCACCGCATGGCGCGTGAACTTACCCGCCGTACGCTGCGTTACTGATCAAACTGAAAGAAACATATTCATGACAGGGTAGGGAAACCTGTCTTGGATTTAATGTGATATTAATTACCATTATCACATAACATGCTTATGATATACATCAATATGGCATGCAACGAACAGGCAGATAACACCCAGTCCCGATAACCGGGCCAGTGCCATAGCCCATGTGACCCGCCCCCATCCCATCGTGGCGCATGGATCCGTATCATGTCGGCACCCCCGGCATGATCGGCCCTTTAACCGACACCGATCCTTCCAGCCCCAGATACTTCAAGGACCGCCCGATGCGTGAACCACGTACCGCCCCGGCTGCCTGGCATCTGCAGCATTCCCGCCCCGAAAGCCTGGTCAGCTATTTTGACCCATGGCAGCCGGTGGCGCGGCAGCTGGACATGCTTGCCAACCGCTTCAGGACCGTCAAGGCCCTGTGCGATGCACAGGTGGACAGCCTGGCCACCGAACATGCCGCACTCGCGGAACTGCGCGATGCGCTTGCATTCCACCTGATGCGGGCATGCGTATGGTGGCAGGTCGATTTTTCACCGCATGCGGTGACCGGCCTGCAGGCTACCAGCTTCATGAAACACGTCCGCCGTCATACCGACCGGTTCGTGGATGATGATACGCTGCTCGATGTCATGACATGGCAGCATTACATGCACCGTGCCGATAGCGGTCACATCATGGTAACCGGCACCGACCCGCTGTGCCGGGGCAACACCACCATCGTGTATGGCATTGATGGCCACCGGGGTTTCCGCTTTGCCATGCAGCGTGCGGGGCAGAAGCTGGAATGGAACGACATTACCCATGCGGATTTTGTCGCATCCTGCCTGAACGCCCGCGCCCTGCACTGCCTGATCGAGACGGAATGCACCGCCATTGGTGAATGGGATCTGGCGCGGGAGGAACACATACAGGCCGGGCGCTACCATACCCAGCATTTCCGTACGGCCACGCAGGCCAACCCGGTGGAACGCTATGCCACGGCGCTGGACCAGCTCAGTCGCTGTCATTCCCGCTTTGGCCGTTTCGAGTTCGAGAACATCGTCAACCACATGGCGTTTTCGGTAATGCAGGTGGCCCATGAACGCGGGACCAGCATTGCCGACATGCTGCGCCACGGGACCGACCGGGCCGTCAGTCCCCGAATCGTCGGCAGCCTGAAAAAACGCGCCCGTGGCCATGTCACCACCGGCACCGATCCGCTGCGCCATGCCGAGCTGGAAGCCATGCTGGATCAGGTTGAAACCGGGTTCGCCCTGTCGGGCGGCAACTGATGCGGCGGGGGGAGGGAGAAAACATCGCCCTCCCCCCACGACATCCGCCCCTGCAATACCTATATTCAGACAGGAGTAGCAGGAGACCCTATATATGGCGCTAGCCAGAAGCAGACGACCGGCAGCACGCCGCAGGACCGTACAGCCCCGCTCATCACGTGTGCGGGGCGAGACACGTCGCCTGCTGGAAATGCTGTGCGTGCTGCATGGTTCGATCCATCGCGGGTCGCGTGACGCGGGCGCGCTGGTGCGCTGCGTGGTGCAGGCCCAGCCCGACCTTGACCTGCAGGACAAGGAACTGCCCGCCGCCCCCCGCCATGATGGGGAAAATCCGCCCACCGCCACGGAATGGAAGCGCCTTGGCCACGCGCTGGAAGAAGCACGCGCACAGCATGCGGGCGACCGGGGATACGTGGATGCCTGGCTGGAGGAACTGAGCCAGGCGACGGGTCTGGGCCGGGTCGCAAGCGAGGTGCTTGGCCTGGCCATGTGCTACCGCCTGAATGGTCATTTCGAACAGTTGTGGGATGACCTGTGTGAAAACCGTTCACGCGGGCCATTCCTGTGCGAGGACATCCCCCTGCTTCACCTGCTGCTGGGCCAGGAGGAAGACGCGATCGCCACCGCCCTTGCCCCTGATGGGCAACTGCGCATGAGTGGTCTCATGACCGTTGATGAGGACGGGGACATTACCCTGCTGCCCCGGCTCATGGCGCTGATGAACCGCCGGGCCAGCGTGGTGGGGGATATCCGCTCCCTGCTGCTGGGCCAGCCCCGGGATGCGACCCTGCCGTGGGATGCCTTCGCCCATCTGGGCCAGCAGGCGGAAATCGCGGCAAAGCTGCTGAAGGCCGCGGTCAAACAGCATGCAACCGGCATCAATATCCTGCTGTATGGCCCGCCGGGCACGGGCAAGACCGAATTTGCCGCGACCCTTGCCCGGCATATCGGTGCGACCCTGTACCCCGTGGGCGAGGCCGATAGCGCGGGCGATGAACCATCCCGCCACGAACGGCTGGCCGACCTGCGGTGCAGCACGCGGCTGCTGCGCAACACGGAATCCATCCTGCTGTTTGACGAGGCGGAGGACTTGTTCACCGCCAGCCTGTTCGACCCGCCACAATCCTACAGCCGCGTGTTCTTTCACCGGTTGCTGGAACAGGGTGGCACGCCGGTCATCTGGACGGCCAACGATCTTGATACCCTTGGCCCCGCGATTGCGCGGCGCATGGCGCTGTGCATCGAGGTGCGCCAGCCCGGCATCGGCGTGCGCACACGCCTGTGGCAGGACATGGCGCGTGAGGAAAAGGTCGCCCTTGCGCCCACGGATGCCGCCGACCTGGCCCGTGCCATTCCGGCGGCACCGGCCATTTTCCGCAATGCGCTGCGCTCCACCCATCTGGCAGGGGGCGATTCCGCCATGGCCAGCATGATCGCGACCGGCATTGCCCGGGCTGCTGCGGGCGGGCAGATGCCCATGCCGTCACAACCCGATGTGACGGATTACGATTCAACCCTGATCAATGCGGACTGTGACCTGCAGGCCCTGACCACGCGGCTGGCGCGTCCCGGCGCGCCGCGTGCGGTCTCGCTGCTGCTGTCGGGACCGCCGGGTTCGGGCAAGAGTGCGTATGCCCGCCATCTGGCGGAACGGATGGACATGCCGGTGTTGCAGAAACGCGCCTCCGACCTGCTGGACAAGTATGTGGGCCAGAGCGAGCAGCAGATCGCCGCCGCCTTTGCCGAAGCCTGCGACAGCGGGGCCTTCCTGATCATTGACGAAGCCGACAGCCTGCTGGGCGATCGCCGTTCGGCGGAGCGGTCATGGGAAATCAGCCAGGTCAACGAAATGCTGACATGGATGGAACATCATCCGCTGCCATTTGCCTGCACCACCAACCTTGTGGAAAAGCTGGACCCGGCCAGCATGCGGCGCTTCCTGTTCCGCGCGCGCTTTGGCTACCTGACGCCAGACCAGGCGGCACATGCCTTCCGCCGCTTCTTCGGGAAGGATGCACCCGCGGGGCTGCGTCACATCCATACGCTGGTTCCATCCGATTTCGCACTAGTGCTGCGTCGTGCGCGCCTGCTGGATGAAGACCCGACACCCGATGAACTGCTTGGGCGCCTTCAGGCGGAAACGGCGGGGCGGGACGGCAACCGGCGCATCGGGTTCATGTCCTGACATGCGGCGCGCCATGCCGTCTTTTCCAGAAAGGCGGCGTTTCGCGAAGTGTTCGGGAAGTAACCCGCGCGCCTACAGCGACGGTCCCCACATGCCAACAACGAATATGATCGCACCCAGCGCCAGCATGGCGATGTGAAACATGACCTGTCCCGGCATGGAATCGGGGCTTATGTGCAGGCCATGAAAAAACTGGACCACCACCAGCGTCAGGCCAACGACACACAGGCCGATGCGTACGGGGCTGACCGTGGTGGGCCATATCTGGTTTCTGCGGTTCATTGTTGCGTGCCTCCGGGCTTTGGCGCCAGCATGCCATAAAACGCGGCAGCGCAGAAGCAGCACCTGTCCCGCAACAGGATTTGCCAGCCCCTGTACCCATGCTATGCGCATGGTAGGGCCGTGGATTGCGGTCAACAGGTAAACTGACAGGAAACAGATGCGTCTTGACCGTTGTGCCATGCCGGGTGGCCTTGCCATCTGTACCATGATGACCCTGATGGCGACGGTATCCGTTCAGGCCAGCGCACATCCCCACCACCATGGTACAGCCGCCGTGCATCACCATGCGGCCCAGACGGCCGATACCGTCCCTGCGGGTCCACCCCTGCCGGACGGGCAGATTTTCCTGCCACCCCCGCCCGGCCCGGACACGGCGCAGCGCGCGGCGGATGCCAGCATTTATGCCGCGACCCGCGTGCTGGAGGGCACGCCGCGATGGAAACTGGCACAGGCGGATAATCGTGATACGCCCGCCCACATGGTTTCGGCCTTTTCCTGTGCTGCCGGTTTCACCCTGCCGCCGGATCACCTGCCTGAACTTGTAGGCTTGGTAACACGGATCGAACATCGCCTGACACCTGCGGTCAATGCCCAGAAAATGCTGTGGAACCGTCCCCGTCCCTTTACCGAAGCGGAACTGTCGACCTGCATCCCGCTGCGAGCCAGCCTGCGGCAGGATCCATCCTATCCTTCGCTCCATGCCACGCTGGGCTGGGTTACGGGACTGATCCTGTCTGACATCCTGCCTGACCGGACGGCATGGATCATGCAGCGTGCTCGGGTTTTCGGGGAAAGCCGGGTCGTTTGTGGCGTACAGTGGCAGAGCGACGTGACGGCCGCATGGCTGAATGGCGGCGTGCTGTATTCCGCCATGGAACAGGATGAGGGCTTCCGTCAGGAGATGGACGCGGCCCGGGCGGAGGTCGTGGCCCTGCACCCGACCATGTCCGCGCCGCCTGCGGAAGAATGTGCGGTTGAGGCGGACGCCGCGGCCCATCCGCCCCAGTAAGGGGCTGTTTGAAACGTCAGATCCAAAAAAACAGCCTGCAAGCATAAGGACGTTTCTGGCGACGCTTTTTTCAGGAAGCTTTGAAGAACCCCGCCTTTTCGAAAAAAGGCGGCACCCGAAAACCTTCATCATTTAAGGACCAGGTGGAAAAACCTGTTCGGGGTCGTCTTTACCGACGTTCGGAATCCGCGCCGCTGCCATCATCCGTAATCCCGGCACGTGACGGGGAATCGGCATCCGGCTCCACCGTGCGGCTCATGCGGGCGACAGCGGCGTCATCGCCAAATCCGCGCCCTGACACGCGGCGACGGGGGGCGGGATTTTCCATCAGCACATTTTCCAGCGCCTCGGGGTCAGTGCGCTCGGCTTCATCAAACAGTTCATCGGCACGGGCCTGATCGCCTGCACGCTCGGCCTTCAGCCCAGCTTCCGCCAGCCTGCGCGCGGTACCATGCTTGCCTTCGCCTGCATTGTCGGGACGGTCATCATCGTTCATGAAACGGGACATCGGCTTGTCTCTCCTTGCGATACATGGGTGCGTGACACCGCGACATACGGACAAACACATAGGACAGGGGACGGTTCGCCACCATATCCGTCATGACACGCTTCATGGCAGATGGGGTGCCCGGCCCGTGCCCGCAACCGGGCCAGACCTGCACCCCACCGGGGGCATCCATGCCTAAAAACCGCCACGGCATGAAGGATATATCCATGTAATATCATGGTGACCATCCATCCCCACCATCCGGGGGCGGAAACATGAAATGGAGTATCCCATGTCCGATCTGATCGTTATCGGTTTTGACAGCCAGGACGAAGCCACGGCTGCCCTGACCGAATGCAAGAAGCTGGAAAAGGAATACCTGCTGGACCTGGAGGACGCGGTTGTCGTCATCCGCACCGCTGATGGCAAGCTGCACCTGCAGCAGAGCGTCAACCTGGAAAAGGTCGGTGCCTCGTACGGTCTGTTCTCGGGCGGCTTCTGGGGCGCGCTGGTTGGCCTGCTGTGCCTGAACCCGCTGGCGGGTTTTGTCGCGGGCAGCATCGTTGGTGCCGGTGCGGGCGCGATCGCAGGCAAGATGTCCGACTACGGCATTGATGACAATTTCATCAAGTCACTGGGCGCCACCATCCCGGCCAACACGTCCGCGCTGTTCATTCTGGTGCGCAAGTCCCAGCCCGACAAGGTTCTGGCCGACCTGCGTGAGTTCAAGGGCCATGCCCGCGTGCTGCAGACATCGCTTTCCCCGGAAAACGAAAACAAGCTGCGCGCAGCCCTGGGCCAGATGGCAGCCCCTGCCCCGGCGGCCTGAATGCCTGTCCCGCATGCTGCCCATGGCATGTGGGACCCTGCCCACACACAGCCGTGATGACCGGTCACATCGCGTAATGATATGCTGGCTGCATGCCAACCACCCGTAAGCGCCTGCACCGCGTGTTCCTGTCACTCTTTCTGGCCATTCCGGCCTCTGTCACATGGCATGGTCCGGCACAGGCACATAGGCTGCATGTGCAATGGACATCCGACCGTGTCCTGAACGCCGTGGCCGTCGCCGATAACGGGCGCACCTTCATCTCTTTTCCCTATTGGGGTGGGGGTGGCAGCGGTCCCACCGTTGCCGAAATCGATGCAGGCGGCCAGCCCCACGCCTTCCCTGATGCACGCTGGAACCATCCCGACGGGACAAAGGGCGACCTGCAGCCCTTCGTGCGTATCAATGCCCTGCGCATCGGGCCGGACGGGCTGTTATGGGTTGTGGATTCAGGGGATGCGAACGTGGGCGGCCCACCCGGTCCCCAAAATGGTGCACCGGCGCGCCTTCTGGCGTTTGACATCATGACCGGACAGGTGGTGCATGCCCTTTCACTACGGGCGGCCAGCACACCACACAGTTATATGGATGACATCCGTTTCCATGGGGATACGGTTTTCGTAACCGATGCGGGGGATCCGGCGCTGGTGGTGGTCAACCTGTCCACCGGGGTGCAGCGGCGGGTGCTGGCGCATGACCGTTCCACCACCGATGACCGCCCGATGTATGCCGAAGGCCGCATGCTGATAGCCCATGGCCAGCAGGTGCGCATCCATGCCGACCAGCTTGAAGTCTCCCCGGACGGGCAGAAACTGTATTTCCAGCCCAGTTCCGGCCCGATGTGGGTGGCGCCCACGGCGGCGCTGGAAAACCCGGCCCTGTCGGCTGCCGACCTGTCCCATGCCGTAACGCTGTTCCATGACACGCCAACGACGGGCGGAACAGCCATTGACGGGGATGGCAACCTGTATGTGTCGGATGTGAACAGGTTAAGTATCCTGCGCATTACGCCACAGGGAAAAACCACCACGCTGATCCATGACAGGCGACTGGTCTGGGCCGACGCCATGTGGATCGACAGCCATGGCGTGCTGTGGATACCCGCCGTGCAGCTTGACCGGACCGCGACGTTCCAGCCCGATGGGATCTCACGCCTGCATTTGCCGGTTGCAATCTATACCATGGACCTGCACCTGAAACCCGTGCGCTAGGCCACGGGGTCAGAGCTGCTGGATACCGGCGAAATCGAAATCCTGTCCCGCCGGGTTTTCACCCAGACGGATAACGGTGGGCGATGGCATGCTGTAGGGCGGCACCGGCAGGTTATATGGGGCAGGGGCACCACGGAACACACGCCCGGCGAGGTCGAATTTCGATCCATGGCAGGGGCACGCATAACCACCCGGCCAGTTGCCGCCGCCCTGCCCTTCGGGCAGGGGTTTATAGGCTGGCACACAGCCCAGATGGGTGCAGATACCCACCACCACGCCATAGCGCGGGTCCAGCGAACGGTGCCAGTTTTTGGCATAGGCCGGCTGCTGCCGGTCATTGGACTGCCCGTCACGCAGCCGTCCGGTCAGGGCGGCATCCTGCAGGGCCGCGAGGGATTCGGGCGTGCGATGGGTAATGAAAACCGGCTTGCCCTGCCATGTCACGACAATCTGCTGTCCCGGTGGCAGGGCGGATATATCCACATCAACCGGCAGATGGGCTGCCGCACTGTCGCGCGGGGCAAGGCTTTGCAGGAAGGGCCACAGGCATGCGCCCGCACCAGCGGCAGCCGTGGCGGTGGTGACAAGCCCAAGGAAATTCCGACGCCCACCGGGTGCCGGTTGTGTATCCGACGCGTTTTCCATCAGAGTGTTTTTATCGCGAACCCGTTCCAAAAGAAAGGGCATACCGTATCTGGATACACCCTTATCCATCAGCACAAAAAGACGCGGCCAGGGGCGGGAAAGCACCGTTCCCTGGCTGTGATGGCCCGGCCGCGCGGGGCCATGCGGCACAGCCGTACATACACGGATGCGGGGCGTGTATTTCATAATGCTGCACGAACCGGTATCGGGGCTGTGCCGGGTGGCAATTCACGCTAGATTATGCCCTGTCCTGCCCAATCGGGCATGCATGTGGAGATCAATCATGCGGCTTATCCTTGCCCTCCTGCTGCCGTGGCTGCAGTTCTTTACAATTGGCCGCCCCATTGCCGGCATCATCTGCCTTGTCCTGCAGGTGACCGTGATCGGATGGATTCCGGCTGCGATCTGGTCGGTCTATGCGCTGAGCCAGTACAAGACCGATCGCAAGATCGCATCCCTGCGACGGTCGTGAAACCTGCATGAAACTTTATATCTACGACCATTGCCCGTTCTGCGTGAAGGCCCGGATCATTTTCGGGCTCAAGCACCTGCCGGTCACCGATGTCGTGCTGCTTAATGATGATGTCAGCACGCCAACCCGGATGATCGGGCGCAAGATGGTGCCCATACTGGAAACCGACGGGCACTTTATGGGCGAAAGCATGGATATCGTCGCCCATGTCGACGCCATGGATGGCCGCCCCCTGCTGACCGGACCAACGCGCCCGGAAACAGGCCAGTGGATACAGGACACGCAGCCTGCCTTCATCCGCCTGGCCCTGCCCCGGTTTGCCGCGGCCCCCTTTGCGGAATTCGCAACGACTGGCGCACGGCTGTATTTTATCGGGAACAAGGAAGCCATGATCGGCCCCTTCAGCACGTGCCTGGCTGAAAGTGCTACCCTGCTGGCCAGCATGAATGTTCACCTTGCCCGGCTTGCCAGCCTGATCCAGCGCCCCGATGCGGTCAACGGCACGTTGTCCACCGATGACATTCACCTGTTTGCCCACCTGCGCAGCCTGACGATCGTGGCGGGACTCGACTGGCCCATGCCGGTGCGGGCATATTGCCAGCACATGTCACAGGCTACCGGCATTCCCTTACTGGATCACATGGCGGCCTGAACGGTTACGCATGGATCATATGGAGACATGGAAATGCATGGCAACTGTCAGGCCGTCCTGACCGTTTCCTCCGCATGACACCATGGGCAGACAGGGAGACACTCCATGTCAGAATTATATGAAACCGGACAGCCGTATGAACGCCGCCGTTCCACACCGTTCGAGGTCTGGATCCGACGGTCGCTGCATGCCCGTTTCGATATGGTCTGCAATGAAAAATTCCCTGTCGAACTCCAGGGGGAGTTTGATCTGTGCTGCGCTACCTATCCCCATATGGAACATGACAGGGACGCCTGATGGCGGGAGCGCATAAACAGACCGGTCAGGTGTGGATTTTTTTGGCCTGACCTGTTCCGAGTCCCGCAGCCACTTGCATAAAGTGGCCGGAAAGGAAAGCAGGGGAATCGCTCTCATGGCGGAAAATAGCCATTTATTGTCTCTTTGCCGCAACACGAATCCAGATTCGCAAGCCTGAATTTGCCTTGAAGGGCTGTGGATAAGTCTGTTGACGTTTTGGGACTCAGGTCATGAAAATGCAGAGTCTTCCCTTTTTCGTGATTTGTTCCCGGCCGGCACTCAGGCTGGCAGCCGCAGGATAACCGTATCGTGTTCCCCTGCCTGCCATTCACGCTTCAGAATGGGTGCGCGGGTACCTTCGGACGCAACCGGATGACCAATCCGCCACGGGTTGCCATTCAGGCGCACGGCTATCCAGCCATCAGATTCCTCGCCATCTGGCACAAGCCCGACAAGGGTCATGTCCGTCATGGGATCATAACAGGCAAACTGCCGGGCACAGTTCCGGAACACCAGTTGCACACTGTCATGGGATTGACGGGGGCATGTCAGGTGGATCAGCAGGATTCCAGGCCGTTTTGTCGCATCACTGAATATCAGGCTGCCGCCACCGGGCCGTATCTCGACCGGCAGGATGGTCACGGCATCCGAAATGGCATGGTTGAAAACGATCGTCCCGCCATCAAGGCAAAAAAGCCCCTGGTTCCATCCATGCAGTTCAGACAGGTTCAGGCTCAGCCATGCACCGGAACAGGCAAGAATGGACCGCAGGTGGTCGGGGTGCGGCTGACTGTTTTCCCGACGGGACCGGGCCAGGGCCAACCGGATCGTGGTCATGTCAAAATGACCCGCGCCAAAGATGACCTGCCCCTCGCCGTATGAAACAGCTGTTGCAGAACCGTACCGCCTGCCCATGTAATATTATCCCCTGTCACATCCGCATGCCTCCCCCTGCAGGAAAGATGCCGAATAATTTTCTGCTGATATGCTTTGTGAAAAAAATCAGAATTAAAATTTCATGCACTTCAAACAATAAGTCATTAATATAAATTCAAAAACCTTCAGCATGTTTCATATTGTATTTAATTTACATAATTTTTTACCAAATCATGGGCCAGTACGGACCTGAATACACGGTATGGAAATTGCTGAACGACCTGAACCCATATAAGGCAGACGCATGGGATCTGCCAGATTTCATAAGGCTTTCCATGCTGCAAGCGCGCGCGCGCGTCCCCCGGCAAGGTCAACAATGGGCGCGGGATAGTCTGGGGGGGCGGATGGTCCGGTCTTCCAGGGCGCATGGATGTATTTATTGGGCAGATGGGCGATTTCTGGCACCCATTTCCGGACATAATCACCAGCGGGATCGAATTTCTCCCCCTGTGCGACGGGATTGAATATCCGGAAATAGGGGGCTGCATCCAGTCCGCACCCGGCAACCCACTGCCAGTTGAAGGGGTTGCTTGCGCCGTCCGCGTCCACCAGCGTATCGGCAAACCATGCCTCGCCTACACGCCAGTCAATCAGCAGGTGCTTGGTCAGGAACGACGCCACGACCATCCGCACGCGATTATGCATCCAGCCCGTGTGCCATAACTCACGCATGCCCGCATCAATGATGGGATAGCCGGTTTTTCCCTTCTGCCAGGCCCGCAGGGCAGTGGGATCATGTCGCCAGGACATGTTGTCGTATTCAGGACGCAGGTTGCCGGTACCCATGTCGGAAAAGTCGAACAGGGTCGCATGTGCAAAATCCCGCCATCCCACCTCACTCAGGAAACAGGCACTATCCTGGTCGCCCGGTCCCGACGCATCCACCGCGTGCCAGACCTGCCGGGGGGAGACATGGCCAAAGCGCAGATAGGGCGACAGCCCGGACGTGGCAGGTTGCGCGGGCAGTTCGCGCTGCGTGGCATAGCCATGGATCTGTTCTGCGATGAAGGCATCCAGCCGGGCATGGGCCGCCGCCTCCCCCGGTTGCCACTGCGCACGCAGGCCCTGTGCCCAGTCCGGTCGCACTGGCAGCAGGGCAAGGTCGGCAGGCTGCAGCAGAAATTCCCCGACCGCAGGGGGAACCACGGCAAAAGCAGGCCGGTCGGGTGCGGTCAGTGGCGGCAGGGGTGGTCCCTTGGCCTGCACGGCACGCCACCATGGCGTGAAGACACGAAAGGGCGCGCCCTGTTTCGTCCGGACCTGCCATGGTTCATACAGCATGTTGCCGGGATGGCTGTGCGCCTCAACGCTACGTGCCTTCAACGCCGCCTTCATGTCCGTATCCACCTGCCGGCCATGGGGGCCATAGCGCCGGTTCCATACCACCGCCCCCGCGTCCAGCCGTGCAGCCAGCCACAGCACGCTTTCATGCGTATCCCCGGCCATGATGCATAACCGGCCGCCCTGCGCGCGCAGGTCATGGTCCAACGCCGACAGCGCACCATGCAGCCACCATTTTTCGGCCCCGCCCAGGGGGAAAGCCGGATCATGGACATACAGGCACACCACCGGCCCCCGGGACACGGCATCACACAGGGCGGGATTGTCCCCAAGACGCAGGTCGTCACGGAACCACATGATGGTCGGGGCGGTGTCAGACATGGTTGGCTGTATTCCGCTCGGGTTGATGCATAGTCATGATGCCCTGTGTGGGACACAAGCCCCCGCCCCGTCAAATACATGCCCCCCGTGCGAACGCGCATTCAGTGCGTGGGGGTGACTTCCCGGGCCACGGCGGCATCTTCCTGCTTGTGTTCCGCGTCCTGTGCCTCGTCATCCTCGAACATGGCGCGACATTTGGGGGAAAGCTGGCTGAGCTTGCTTTCCAGGCATTCCGTCATCAGTTTTTCATTCGGAATGTCAAGAAAGCATAGCCGGAACACATCATTCTTGCATGCACTGGCCTGGTCCTCGCGCCCTGCGGCATGCGCACCGGTACTGGCCAGCACGAAAGCCATGGTAAAATGGACTGTCCAGATCAGGCCTTGCGTTCCGTAACGGCGCACGGCGGGAATGCATTGCATCGGGCTGTCTCCCTTCGGAAATGACATGGCAATTTTTGTTATATCATCCAGCGCATTGCACTTTGCCGCCTGAGTCAAGATACATCCATGCAGTGCAGCCATCATGAAAGAATGAATGGGCAGGGCGGGAAAAGTTCCCACGTTATCCTGTCCCTGACTTCATAAATCCGTGATGGGACAAATCGCGCCCGTCCTTCGTTGGCCCCAGTATCCCTGACCATTGAATTGATGAAGGAGCATACCACCATGGCCAATGCAGCAACGGACCAGATCGGACATGCCGCGGACAAGGTTGCGGATACGCTGACGGGAGCACGCACCGATACGTCCGGCCTCATGAGTGCGGTCATTGCCTATATGGGAGACGCCGGCAGCCCCGGACGACGCGAACTGTATGACCGGGCGCGCAAGGCGGGGCTGGAGGCACAGGTCACGCAGTGGGAAAATCACCCGACCAATACCCCGGCCGATGAAAGTGTGGTGACCCGGCTGATCCCCGCCCCGGTCATCGAACGTTTCTCCGCCGAGACGGGATTGTCCCGCAACGCCACCATCAAGGGCCTGTCCGACCTGCTGCCCCACCTGTCACGACTGGATGGCTGATATACGTCCATGACCTGCGGCGTGGCCATGTTTCCTGTTTGCATGGCCGCCCGTGGGCTTATGATCAGCCATCTGACAATTCAGCAGGCAGGACGGGTTCATGAACAGCGTCAATTCCACCCCCGCGCAATTATCCGGCGTCGTGATCGTGACGGGGGGCAGCCGGGGTATCGGGCACGCCATAAGCCGCCTGCTTGCACGTGACGGCCATGCCGTCGCCATCAATTATGCCACCAACGCCGCCCCGGCCGAGGAACTGGCCCGCGCCATCACGGCCAATGGCGGCCGCGCGCTGGCCATCCGCGCCGATATATCGAAGCCTGAAGAAATCCCTACCCTGTTCGAACGCGCAGCCGAACTCGGGCCGCTTGCGGGGCTGGTCAACAATGCGGGCATTACCGGCACGAAGGTACGCGTTGATGAGCAGACCGCCGAAACGCTGGATACCCTGTTCAACATCAATGTCCGCGCCACCATGCTGGCCGCGGGCGAGGCCGTGCGCCGCATGTCCACCCGCCATGGCGGAAAGGGCGGGACGATCGTGAACCTGTCATCGGTTGCCGCCCGTCTGGGCGGCCTGCCGGGACTGGTGCCCTATGCCGCGACCAAGGCTGCGGTCGAGACCTTTACCCGTGGCCTGGCCAATGAAGTCGCGCGTGAGGGCATACGCGTCAACGCGGTCGCCCCCGGCCTGACCGCGACAGACATGGTACCACCGGAAACCGCTAAACTGGCGGAAACCGTCGTGCCCATGGGGCGTGTCGGGCATGTGGATGAAATCGCGCAGGCGGTGGCCTTTCTCCTTTCCCCCGCATCATCGTATATGACAGGAAGCGTGATGACGGTGTCCGGCGGTCGCTAAGGTCAGTCCGGCTACCGAAACAGGAGAAGCACAGCATGTACATTGCCATGAACCGTTTCCGTATCCCGCCTGAAAACGAGCAGGAATTCCGTGAACGTTGGCTGGGACGCGAAGTCCACCTGCGCACCGTGCCCGGCTTTGTCAGTTTCCAGTTCCTCAAGGGCCCGACGCATGAGGATTACATCCTCTATGCCTCGCACACCGTGTGGGAATCGTATGAGGCCTTTGTTGGCTGGACGCAGTCCGAACAGTTCCGCGCCGCCCACGCCCATGCGGGCAACCGCAAGCCGCTTATGGCTGGTCCCCCGGTATTCGAGGGTTTTGAAGTCCTGCAGAACATCGAAAACTGATAAGAAACCGTTTGAAATTTCTGAAAAGAAATAGAAGTTTTTGGTGACGCTTTTTTCAAAAAATCTTCAGGAAACATCGCCTTTTAAAAAAGGCGGCACCCAAAAACTTTTACTTGTCAGTAAGTATTTTTTAAACAGTCGCTCATTCACGATCCCACAGCAGAAAGACGTTTTTCATGCCGCCAGTCTCCCCTGTGTTCCATCCCGGCCGGCGCGCCATACTTGCCGGGGGGCTGGCCACAGGTGGCCTGTGGGCCGGCGGCCTTGCCGCCCGCGCGGCAACCGTGGAAAACCTGCCACAACCGTCCAGCGTCATCTCCACCCCGCCCCGGCAATGGGGAGCGGAGGCGCCGGTTACCCCCCTGCCGGACCCCGACATACTGGTGCTGGACCCCGGCTTCGGTAACCTGGCCTATGCCAATGCCGGGCTGAAACTGGCATGGCGTGGCGGGGGATGGCTGGAGGGACCGGCATGGAACAGCGAGGGACGCTTCCTGCTGCTGAGTGACACGATCCGCGCCCAGCAGTACCGCTACCTGTGGGAAAACGGCGCGGTTTCGGTCTTTCGCGACTATTCCTACAACAGCAATGGCAATGCCTTTGACAACGAAGGCCGCCTGGTCAGTTGTGAACATGGCATGCGCCGCGTGGTCCGGTGGGAACATGACGGATCATGCCACGTACTGGCCGACAGTTATGGCGGCGCGCCGCTGAACTCCCCCAATGATGTGGCGATCCACCCTGATGGCAGCGTCTGGTTCACTGATCCCGGTTATGGCGACACGATCGTGGAAGGCCACCCGGATGCCCCGGGTGCCCCGGCCAACCGGGGCGGTATGGAACGCTGGACGCTGGATGGGGAAGTCGTGACCCAGTTTGGCGGCCACAGGCGACAGGAAGACCATGTCTTCCGCGTGGACCCGGCCACGGGCGATGTCCGCGCCGTGCTGACACAGCAGCAGTTGCCGGACCCGAACGGGATTGCGTTCTCACCAGATGGAAAAATCGTCTATGTCATTTCCGATGGACCAGGGCCGGGACAGAACGGGCATGGCGGCGACCAGCATATCCATGCAGGTGACGTGACAGGTAGCGACGTGCATAACCTACGCCCCTTTGCCGACATGATGCTGGAGGGCCACCAGATGGTCCCCGATGGCATGCGCACCGACATTTTTGGCAACCTGTGGTGCGGCGCCAACGGGCCGCTGGGGCTGTGTGGCGTGGTGGTGTACAATCCCCACGGTCATATGATCGGGCGGCTGCGCCTGCCACGCGGGGTATCGAACCTGACATTTGGCGGCCCCAAGCGCGATGTGCTGTTCATGTGCGCGGGGGACGCGCTGTTTACCCTGCAGGTGAATACGCAGGGAGCGGCGCCATCCTGATAAATTATTAAAAAATAAAAGTTTCTGGGTACCGTCTTTTTTCAAAAAGGCGGCGTTTAACGAAGCTTCTAAAAAAAGCTTCACCAGAAACTTTTATCTGTTTTCAGGGATCAGGCCCCGGCTACGCCCTTCCCCACCATGTCCAACGGGCGGACAAGACGGTCGAAAGTGGCGCCATCGACAAAGCCCGAGGCAAGGGCAGCCTCACGCAGGCTGATATCATGCTCCATGGCCTGATGCGCGATGGCGGAAGCCCGGTCGTATCCGATCTCGGGACTAAGCGCCGTCACCAGCATGACCGAACCCGCCACGTAAGCATCAATCCGCTTGCGGTTCAGGGTCGTGCCCTCAACCGAAAAGACCCGAAAATTATGACAGCCATCGGCAAGGATGCGGATGGCATGCAGCACGTTGGCCACAATGACCGGGCGCATCACGTTCAGGTCAAGCTGTCCCTGACTGCCTGCAAACGCCACCGTGGCGTCATTGCCCAGCACCTGTGTGCAGATCATGACCATGGCCTCGCACTGGGTCGGATTGACCTTGCCAGGCATGATGGAGGAACCGGGTTCGTTTTCCGGCAGGTGCAACTCACCCAGGCCACAGCGCGGCCCGGAGCCGAGCAGGCGCATGTCATTGGCGATCTTGAGCAGGCTGACCGCCACCCCACGCAGACCGGCCGACGTCCGCACCATGGCGTCCAGCCCCCCAAGGGCCGCGAATTTGTTGGGTGCGGTGACAAACGGCCTGTCGGTCAGTGCGGCAATGCGCTTTGCAATGGCGCGGCTGAAACCCGGCGGGGCATTCAGCCCGGTGCCCACCGCCGTACCACCCGCCGCAAGCTGCAGCAGGCCGGGACGTGCGGCCTCGACCGCTTCCAGCGCATCTTCAAGCTGCTGCGCCCAGCCGGACCATTCCTGTCCCACCGTCAGGGGTACGGCGTCCTGCAGGTGGGTGCGGCCGATCTTGACCACCTGCATCCATTCCTCGGCCTTCGCGCGCAGGCTTTCGATCAGTTCACGCACGCGGGGCAGCAGGCGGCTGTCGATTTCCAGCAGGGTTGCGACATGCATGGCGGTGGGGAAGGAATCGTTGCTCGACTGCCCCATGTTGACATCGTCATTGGGGTGAACCGGTTTCTTGGACCCGATGGTCCCACCCAGAAGCTGGATGGCGCGGTTGGCGATGACCTCGTTCACGTTCATGTTCGTCTGGGTGCCGGACCCAGTCTGCCAGACAAAGAGCGGGAATTCGGAATCCAGCCTGCCCGCAATCACTTCATCCGCAACACGGCTTATGGCGTCGGCTTTCCATTGCGGCATGCGTCCGTCAGCCGCATTGACCTGTGCTGCCGCCTTTTTCACGATACCGTAGGCGTGGCATACCTCAATGGGCATATGGTCCCGCCCGATCGAGAAATGCACAAGGCTGCGCTGCGTCTGCGCGCCCCAGTAATGGTTGGCGGGGACATCGATTTCCCCCATCGAATCCTTTTCGCGCCGTGTGCCGGTGGCATCCAGCCCGATGGGGCAGTCTTTTAACGCTGGGGTGGCAGGTTCAGTCATGGTGGCGTTCCTTCCCTTTATGGTTGCAGGAAATATGGGAATGCCACCGGGCTTTCGCGCCCCCGCCCGGTATCACAAGCGGGTGCGCGGGGTTTTAGAAGTCGGCTTCCAGCGTGAAGTGATAGGCACGTGGCAGGCCGGCATAGGCAGCGCTGGTGCCCGCCGCCGTGACAGCCGTGCCCGCGGCAGTGCCGTTATAGACGGACGACCAGTACCGTTCGTTCGCAACATTGGTCACACCGAAACGAGCCATCCACGGATGCTTGGCCGCACGGAACGGGAACCGCGCCCCCATGTCCAGCGTGACGTAAGACCCGGCATAGGTCGAGTTGTAAACATCCGCCGCACGACGGCCCGTGTAATGGACGTTGGCATTGACCGCCAGACCGTTAAGCGCGAACCCCTGCGAGAACGGAATGCGATAATCCAGCAGCACGTTGGCCTGCAGCGGCGCGACACCCACGGCTTCCTTGTTGGATGTCTTGGCGTTGCCCGTATTCAGTACTTCCGCATCGATCCATGTCATGCCACCGATAACGGACAGGCGCGGCGTGATGTGACCCATGGCCTGGAATTCCACGCCATAATTCCGCTGCGTGCCGAAGTTGCCGTAAACATGCGATGTCGGATCGATATAGGCATAGCTGCGGGTTGCACGGAAACCAGCCACGTTGAACTGGATGTTGCGGAACATGTACTTGTAGCCGACTTCAAATTCCTCACTCCGCACGGGCGAAGTGTACTGGTTGTTGTTCACCGCACCAGCCGAAACCGACGTGCCGGCCTGCAGGGAACGACCATAGGTGAAGTAGGCGGTCTGGTTGTCTGCCGGTTTGTAGACAAGGCTGGCCATCGGGCTGAAGGCGGCATCGGCCCGTGCATTCGTGGTCTTTCCCTTGGCCAGATGGGTGGTCGAGACAACGTAGCCATTCACCGTCTGCTTCGTCGCCGCTTCTTCCGTCACCGTCCCGGTGCTGTCCTGATCCAGCCAGCTCCATGCCAGCGTACCCATGGCGGACCAGTGACGGTTGAAATGCACCGTGTCCCCCAGGATCATGGACTGGTACCGCACGTACTGGGATTCGTACTTGCCATGATAATAAGGCTGCGGGCCATTGGCCGCGACGGCCGGATTATACAGCGATGCCGAGGATACGGCGGTATAGCTCTGCCCGCTCAGGGGGTTATAGCCCCCTTCCATGTAACCGTTGGTGCCGATGACAAGGTCATGCTTGATGAACCCGGTATGCACATGGCCATTGATATAGGCCATGTTACTGCCAACCTTGAAGTCATTGACCGTGGTGGCGGCTGAAATGGTCTGCTTGTAGTCGCCCTGGTTGTTGATCAGCGTATCAGCGGATTCAAATACCTGGCGCCCTGAATCCTGATACAGCCCCCCGATCACGAAACTCCAGTTATCATTGATCCGGTGCTTGAGCTTGGCGAGGAAAACATTGTTTTCGGAGTTGTAGCCCGCATAGTCCTGCCCCATATGCGGCTTGCTCAGGTCAGGGGCTTCGGGCAACTGCATGTTATTGAGGTTGACGCCCGCGGGCATACCACGCTCGTCATACGTGTAATGGCTGGCATCAAGTTCAAGCACGGTATCACGGTCGAAATGGATATCGAAATCCGCGCTGACCATGTTACGCCGCACCCAGCTGTCCGGTACATAGGTCGTGCCGTCACCATGCAGCAGGTTGATGCGGTAGCCAAACCAGCCATTCTTGCCAAGGCGGCCCGATGAATCGACGTTTTCCATAAGCGTGCCGATGGAATCCACACCAACCACCAGGCGGTTGATACGTTCATCCGTCGGGCGCTTCAGGCCATATTCAAACGTGCCCGCCGGGTTCTGGGGGCCATACAGCGCACCGGCAAGACCATTGAGCACCTGCACGTTGTCAAACTGTTCCGCCGCGTAGGGTGTGACGGTAAACGCGTTCAGGCCGTCGATGCGGCTGTTGGAAATCACGTCCGCCTCGAACCCGCGTGACTGCGGGCGGCTGGTGCCGGGATCAGCACGTGTTTCCAGCTGGACCGACGGCATGTACTGCATCAGGTCGTTGATGTTACGCGCCTGCTGGTTGACGATCACGTCATGCGGCACGGTCATGATCGACATGGGCGTATCAAGCGTACGGCGCGTGCCCAGCGGACCAAGATTTGCGGTCTTCTTGTTATAGTTGGCGGCTGCCCCCGCCACCATCCGGTGGTGGCCGATAACCGTCATTTCTTCCGCATTGACGGATGCGACGGCATTATCCGTGGCACCTGCGCGCTTGACGGATGACTGGGTCTTCTTGCCCCTGTCCGGATCCGTATCCTGTGCGTAGGCGGAAGGGATGAGCAGTGCAACCAGACTGGCCGAAAGCATCCACGCCATACCTGCGGTCATTCTGGCCATGAGTATTCCATTTCGTTAGCCATTTTAAACATATCTAGGCGTATATAATCCCCCTGCCGCAGCGTCCATATAGGTATAAATATATTCACTGTTCAGTTATCACATAAGAAGCGACTGTGTCTTTATGGATACAGTAACTATATACGAATGTATATAGATTGGCCGTTCCACTATCCGGCCACATGCATCCTTTTCATTACGCACTTTACAGCATGGAACTGTTGCGTGAATTTACAAATGAAACAAAAAGTAAATACATAATATTTTTGTTTTTGTAAATTTATTTATTTATAATGGACTGTTTTTATTTATTAATTATATGGAATTGACGTCAAGGACGGATACCAGCCAGTTCCCGGATCCCGGATCCCGGATCCCGGATCCCGGATCATCACATTTCCATAAGAAAATGATACAATGAAAACTGATACATACACCTATTCCATCACCAAGATTGACAGAACTCCTTCTGTCAATCTTGGCTCAGAAATGGCATTACAGAGACGGTTTATAATATTACGCATATCATAAAGAAGTTTTGGGTGAAGCATTTTCCAAAAAGCTTCAAAAAACGCCAATTTTTTTAAAAAGGCAGCATCCAAAACTTTTATTCATATTTATCAGTAATTTATTTCAAATATTTCCTGAACAAAAACCACAGGCAGCAGCATACCCTACGCCCGGATGTGCAGGACAACGGACGCTGCCTATACCTGTGTCAGGAGGAGCATGACCCCGAATCCGATAAACACGATCCCGGTCACAAGGCAGAAAACCCGATGCACCCCCGGCGTACGCAGCCATGCGGACATAACACGCCCTCCGCTGGCATAGACCAGGTACCACAATGCCTCCACCACCGCGAATGTCAGCACCAGCGTGACATATTGCGGCATGCGTGGCGCAACCGGATTGATAAACTGCGGCAGGAAAGCCGCAGCAAACAGCAACAGCTTGGGATTGCTGATCCCGGTCAGGAACCCGTCGCGAAACAGCGCCCGCATGGTCACGGCCGGCACCAAGGTCATATCCGCCCCGTTACTGTCTGCCGCATCACGCACACGCCATACCCGGACGCCCAGAAACACCAGATATGCCGCCCCGACCACCCGCAGCACCATAAACAGGCGTGGTGACGCCGCCAGTACACCCGCCATGCCCGCAAGCGATGCGATGACCACCAGTACAATCGCCAGCATGCAGCCCATCATGACGCCCACGCTACGCAGCAATCCATACCGGATGCAGGTTGACATGACATGCATCATGTTCGGCCCCGGCATGGCGGATAAGACAAAGGCTGTGGCGGCAAACAGCAGCCATGTATGAAACGTCACCCGTTTTGCCCTGCCTGTTCATGATGGGGGCCGACACCATGCCGCCTTCCCTTGACGGTAGGCAAGGCGATGATATAAGAATATGTTATATTATAACACTTTGGGTCCTCATGCCGCTTTCCTTTCCTGTCTCCCCCCCGTCCACGGACCAAGACAAACGGACAGCCATGCCGCATCCCACCCCGTGTTCCCCTGCCCCGTTACCCATCACATGGATGGCGCGTGCATGGTGGCAGCGGCTGGTCTGCATGACCGTGCCGTGCGCCGTATTGTGGGGGCTGATCGCGTGGGCCATCTCCATACCATGACCACCGGGACGACCACCGGCACGATCCGGCTGGAAGATGCGGGGACCATAATGGGTGGACAGACAGTGTGGCAGCACGTGACCGGCAGTTTCCGCCCCGGCAGCATGACCGCCATTGCAGGCGCCAACGGCACGGGCAAGTCCACCCTGCTGCGCGCCATTCTTGGTGAAGTGCCCCTGGCGCATGGCACAGTCACGCGCGGAGGCCTTGGTCCACGTGATTTCGGCTATCTGCCGCAGGCCCGGATCATTGATCGGGGCTTTCCCATAAGCGTAGCCGACATGGTGCTGGGTGGCGCATGGCAGCAGACGGGCCTTTTTGGCGGGGCGGACCGGGCGGTGCGCCTGCGCGCGGCCAGTGCATTGCAGCGCGTCAACCTGGGCGGGCAGGCACAGCGCATGATCGCGGCCCTGTCGGCCGGTCAGTTCCAGCGCCTGCTGTTCGCCCGGCTGCTGATGACCGATGCACGGGTCATCGTACTGGACGAACCCTTTACCGCACTGGATGCACCCACGACACAGGACCTGCTGGAACTGGTATGCGAATGGCATGCGCAGGGTCGCACCATCATTGCCGTACTGCATGACATCCACCAGATCCGTACCTGTTTTCCCGATGTCGTGCTGCTGCATGGCGGACAGGCGACATGGGGCCGGACCCCCGACATCCTGACCCCTGTGACCCTGCAGCACGCCTATGGCGGGACACGGGACAGATGGACGGACATGCCATCATGAGCATCCTGTCCGTATTATGGGATCCGTTTGCATCCTTCGGTTTCATGCGCCGTGCGCTGGTGGCGTCCATGACGCTTGGCATGGGGGCGGGGCCGGTTGGCGTAATGCTGCAACTGCGCCGCATGAGCCTGATTGGCGATGCGATGAGCCATGCGATCCTGCCCGGGGCCGCCATCGGATTCCTGCTGGCGGGCGGCCTGTCGCTGACAGCCATGGGAATTGGCGGAATCGTGGCGGGACTGGGCGTGGCGGGGCTGGCCGGTCTGGTCAGCAGACGGACCCAGCTTGCCGAAGATGCCAGCTTTGCCAGTTTCTACCTGACATCGCTGGCGCTGGGTGTGCTGATCGTTTCCGCGCGGGGGTCGAATATCGACCTGCTGCATGTGCTGTTTGGCACCATTCTGGGCATTGACGCATCGGCGCTGTGCCTGATGGGCGGCATCACGACACTCAGCATCATCATGCTGTCCATCATCTGGCGGCCACTGGTCATGGAATGTGTCGATCCCGGCTTCATGCGCATGACCGGCGGGCGCGGCGGCATTTACCACATGGTGTTCCTGTTCCTTGTGGTCATCAATCTTGTGGCGGGGTTCGAAGCCCTTGGCACCCTCATGTCGGTGGGCATGATGATGGTCCCCGCCGCGACCGCGCGGCTATGGACGCGCCGACTGCTGCCCATGATGGTGCTGTCTTCCGCAACGGGCATGGCGGCGGGGCTGATCGGACTGCTGGTATCCTATCACTACCGGCTGGCGGCGGGACCATCGATCATCCTGACATGCAGCGTGCTTTATATCCTTTCCCTTGTCATGTCGCCGACGGGACTTCGTGCAGGGCGCACATGTTCATGAAACATCCTGAAAATTAAAAGTTTTTGGTGAAGCTTTTTGAAAAAAGGTCACACCCAAAAAAACTTCCAATTTTTGTCAGCAGCCTTTTTTAACGGAGTTCGCGCAATGCGCCGCCTGTCCTGCCTGCTGGGTCTTTGCGGGACCCTGTCCATCATGTCCGCCTTTGCCGCGCCCGTGCCCCATACGGTCCAGGCAGTCGCAAGTTTTACCGTGCTGGCCGATGTGGTGGCGCATGTGGGGGGCACGCATGTGCATGTCACGTCACTGGTGCCCCCCGATGGCGACCCGCATGAATTCGAACCCTCCCCCGATGATGCCCGCCAGCTACGGCAGGCCGATATCGTGTTCATGAGTGGCGAGGGACTGGAAAGCTGGTTCAGCCGACTGGCCCATGCGGCGGGTTACCATGGCACGCCCGTCATCGTGTCCAACGGGATCAGCATCTATACCCCGCCGGGCCTGCAGCAGGCGGAAACGGACCCGCATGTCTGGAACAGCGTGCCCAATGTCATCATCTGGACCAACAACATCCGTGATGCGCTGATCGCCATCGACCCGGCGGATGCCGACAGCTTCCGCACCTCGGCCGCAGCTTACGTCACGCAGCTTCGCGCACTGGACCGCGACATCCGCGACCGCATCGCCACCATACCGGCCGACCGCCGGCGTATCCTGACCAGTCATGACGCCTTTGGCTATTTCGGCCGGACCTATGGCCTGACCTTCATGGCGCCACAGGGCCTTTCGACCGAGACGGAAGCCTCGGCCGGGGATATCGCCGCCCTGATCCGGCAGATCCGCCAGACGGGCGTCACCACCTATTTCATGGAAAACGCCGCCGATCCGCGCATGGTCCAGCAGGTGGCGCGGGCAACCGGCAGCCGGCCCGGCGGGGAACTGTATGCCGAAGCCCTGTCCCCGCCCGGTGGTCCCGCACCGGACTACATCACCATGATGCGCCACAACACCGACCTCATGGTCACGGCGATGCAGGCGACGCGTTGATGCTTTTCGCGCTGCCTTCGGGGGCGGCGACGGCAAAGGGGGACAGGTCGACACGGTTGACATGCATCGCCACCACCGACTCCCGGTGCGTGATGGAGACAACCGTCATGTCCGGACAGGCCTGACGCAGCAGCGCGTACAGCGCCGCTTCCGATGCCGCGTCAAGGTTGGAGGTTGATTCGTCAAGGAACACCCATCCCGGCCGCGCCAGTATGATACGCGCAAAGGCCAGACGCTGGAGTTCACCCGGCGAAAGGATCTGCCCCCACGCTTCCTCGCTTTCGATGCGCGGCGCAAGCTGGCCTAGCCCGACCTGCTGCAGGGCCGCGATCACATCCGCTTCCGGATAGGCATCGACCCCGGCGGGATAGGTCACCGCCCGATGCAGCGTGCCGGTGGGCACATAGGGCCGCTGCGGGACGAACATCATCGCCACCTCCGGCTGTGTAATGGTGCCGGTGGCGAACGGCCAGATCCCCGCCAGCACGCGGAACAGCGTGGACTTGCCGGTGCCCGACGGGGCCGTCACCACCGTCATCTGACCATGTTCCAGCGTGAAGCCGACATTGCGCAGCAGGGCCGTGCCATCGGGACGGAACACATCCAGACCGCTGACCTGCAGGTTCGCGGTGGCGGGGGCGGGCACGACCGTGACCTCGTCACGCATGGCCTGCGCACGATCCATCACCCGCTGGAAGGTCGCCAGACGCGCGACCTCCGCATGCCATGTCGTCAGCGACGCATAGGACGTGGACAGCCAGCCCAGCGCCCCCTGCACACGCGAAAACGCCATGACCAGCTGCATGAGCGTGCCAAACGTCATCTTGCCCGCGAAATACCGGATCGAACCGATCAGCAGCGCAAAATTGCCCGACACGACCTCCAGCCCTGTCGTCAGCAGCCCCAGCCACTTGGTCCGGCGCATGATGACAAGGAAATTGCCGTACACATGTGAAAAGGAGCGGTTGAGCCCGGCCTGTTCCTCCGCCTCGCCCCGGTACAGGGCGATCCCTTCGGCATTGTTGCGGACATGGACAAGGCTGTAGCGGAAATCGGCTTCGGCGCGTTGCTGGAAAAACTGCAGCCCCGCCAGCTTGTGTCCCGCAAGGTGCGTAAGCCACGTCGCCAGAACGGAATAGATCAGCGCGGCCCAGAAGAAATAACCGGGTATGGAAATACCCAACACCTCCAGCGGGCCGGACAGCGCCCACAGCAGGCCGACATAACTGAACAGCGTCACGATATTGGACAGCAGGTTGATGAACTGCGTCAGCGTATCGGTGACAAAGCTGTTCAGGTCTTCCTGTATGCGCTGGTCGGGGTTGTCGGCGCCGGTTTCCAGCCCGGATGTGGTGATGGCGATACGGAAATAGGTCTGGTTTTCCATCCACTGCCGCGTCATGCGCTGTGTCAGCCACCGCCGCCAGCGCAGGCCCAGCATCTGCTGCAGGTAGGTGGCATAGATACTGCACAGCACCGCGGGGATGGTGATGATGAAAAAGCCCAGCACAAAGCCTTCCTGGTTATGCACATACCAGAACAGGCCGCGCAGGAAGGTCTTGGCATCACGCTGCTGCAGCGCCGTGTAATACACATTGCGCGAAAAGGACTGCAGCAGGTCCAGCCCCACCATGGAAAAGGTCAGGACCAGTACCGCCGCCAGCAGGCCCCATGCCCATTTCCTGTCCTCGGACGCGAAATAGGGACGGGTGAGATACCAGACATCTTTCAGAAGAAGGCGCAAATGCTGCATGTTGATCCCGTGCACAGGGGTTAGGGCCACGTATGGTCCAGCATTCCCACGAAGTCGGGGCGGACTCAATGTCCATTGCGTCCATATGACGGTTTCCATGCACGGGAAGCGCTGCGTTAAGCTTCCTCACGACTTCTTGACGAAGGGTGTCCCCCACGCCCACACCCCGCCCACGATATGCAACAGGGTGAAATACCGTCAGACAACAGGGGTTTATGGGACGCAGGCCTGAATGGACAAGGGTGCTATATATCGAAAAGCCGAATGCCAGACATATCAGCCACACGGGTACCGAATTGCCACATCATGTTATGTTTGACACACAGATTTACAAATGGCGGGGTCGGGTTCCCACCCCTGTCTGCTAAACAAGGTAAGGAAAATCAATATGGTGTCGTTCAGTCGCGTCCTGTCTGCCGGTGCATTCGCCACAATCATGGCAGTCGCGCCGCTTGCGGCCCATGCCGCTGAAATCTCGCCGCCCACCGGCGCAGGCGTCGCCAACCAGGTCGAGGCGATCAAGCCCGGCTCCCTGTCCGCTGAAACGGTGTACTCGGCCGTGGCCTCGGCAAAGCCCGCTGATCTGGGCGGCATCATGAATTACTGCATCCAGTCCAATTACCTGACCGCGTCCGAAGCGTGGCCCGTGCTGGCGGCGTTCAACAAGAAGACGAACGACGTTCCGTCCAACCAGAAGGGCAACATGTCCTATGCCGACGGTTCGACCGGCCTGCTGAAGGTCGGCGGCAAGGCACCGATCTCGCTGGAAGATGCATCGGCCGACATCCGCAAGCAGGCCTGCGCGAAGGTTGAAGCCCGCGCGAAGTCCATGCTCTGATCCGGGTCCGTTTCCCGTATCATGCCCCGCCGGTCTTCCGGCGGGGTTTTTTAATGCCTGCCTGCCTGTAAGCTGTTTGAAAGCTCAGCTTGAAATCAAAAGAAGTTTTTGATGAATATTAAGTAAAAATCGTTTTTTCAAAATAAGTCTATACCAAAAAGCTTTTATTTCCCATCAATTATTTATTTTAATACTCTCTTACTTTACCCACACACGCGAAAACGTCATGTGGTACAAGCGCGTGGAAAAATAGTTCCCCAACCGGGGCGAGACCAGATCCACATAGCTTATGCTGATCATGGGGGCCGCGGCGGCAAGCCGGGTGATGCGGTCATCCACCTGCTGCCACAGGCCCTGTATCACCTGCTGATCATGTTCGTGCCGGATACGCGCCACCAGCGTCTGGACCCCGGAATCACACAGCCCCGACATGTTGATTGAACTGTCGGAACCGGGATGAAAATTGTCACAGTCAAACAGCGTGTCCACGAAATTGGATGGGGACACGTAATCCGCATACCATCCCATAAGGCTGATCTGGACATGATTGGCGCTGTTCTGGACATAAGCCAGTTCCATGGCCGGTGAAAGCGGATGCAGATGCGCGTGATAGCCAATATCCTGCAGCATGTCGCGCAGGTAGGTACCCATGCTGGTATCCATGACGGTCGCCGGAACGATCAGGGTCACATCCTGCCCCGCTGTCCCGCTTTCGCGCACAAGCTGTCGTGCGCGCGCCATGTCGGGGCGCGCCCAGCGCGGGGCCGGATGGTCGGGATCCGCGCCTTCGGTCCATGCGCACTGCCCGTCACCGGGCAGAAGGCCGGGGGGCACCATGCGGCATAGCGGGGCGGCAATGCCCGACCCGCCATACAGGATGGTCATGGCGCGCCGGTCCAGCGCGTAATTGACCGCCTGCCGTGCCCGGATATCGTCAAAGGGCGGGATATTGACGTTCATGGGCATGTACATAAGACCGTACAGCGGATAGACATGGACTTGCGCTGTATAGCGCCCGCCAATCTCCCCCAGCCGGTCCAGTGGTTTCAGGCCGGCCATCCAGTCATACTGTCCCCGTTCGACTGCGGTAACGGCATCTTCTTCCGACAGGCCATAATCATACTGTATGGCATCGACATACCCGTCGGGCTGGGCGGCCTCGCTCCATTCATGAAAATAGGGATTGCGTTCCAGCCGCATGCCCCGGTCAGGGATGGAGGACACAATGCGATATGGACCTGTCACCGGTGCCGCGACCTCGCCCAGATCATGGGCAGGCGTGCTGGCAGGCAGGATCACGGCATGCCCGAAGGCGATCTTTTGCGGAAATTCAGAATCCGGCGCTGTCAGGTGAATGGTGATGCGCCGGGTGGCCGCGTCCGTTTCCACCCCACCGGCCAGCGTGCAGTGGGCGGGATCGCGCAGGCATGCATCCGCCCCCACGATTCCGCCGTAAAACGACCCCGCCGTAGGGGAACCGACGCGAAACAGCCGTTGCAGCGACGCCGCCACATCATCCACGGTCAGGGGTGTCCCGTCGGAAAAACGGATACCGTCGCGCAGGGTGAACACCCATGTGCGCCCGTCATCAAGCCGTTCGGGCATGGACTGCGCCAGATCGGGAACCACCTGTGCCCCGGCCGGACCTTCCAGCTTGGGATAGGTCAGCAGGCCATCATACATGACACCCATAAGCTGCATGTACTGGCTGCTGTAATTGATCTGCGGATCCAGTGTCCCGGCTGCGCTGACCGCCGTCAGCCGTAATGTGCCCCCACGATGGGGGCTGCCCTGCGTACCATCGGCCGCACGGGCGGGCAGACCCTGTACCATCCCTCCCAGCAGGAGGAGAAGGACCGCGCCGAATGCCTGCCATGGTGCCTTCATGCGCGGTCCCGTTTTCTCAATGCTTGCCCGGCGCGTTCATGAGTTCCGTCATGCGCGCGGTGACATCCGCCGCCGTGGCGGTGGACGGCAGGCTGCCTGCATACCGCCCGGTGGGCGACATGATCACGATCTGGGTGGCGGGTTCCATGCTGTATTCACCGTTTTCCCCGTCATGGCGGACGTAAGGGGCATGGTATTCCTTTGCCACCGCCTGCAGCATCTTGGGCGATCCGGTCATGACCGTGACATGCGTGCCGAAACGCAGGGCATAGGTACGCAGCACCTCCGTCGTATCGCGCATGGGATCAAGGGAAATGAAAATGGGCACCACCAGATGCGCGCGGTCACGGCCCAGTGCCTCCACCCCGTCGGCCATCGCCTTCATGGTCGCGCCACAGACCGTATCGGGGCAATGGGTGTCACCAAAATAGATCATCATCCACCGCCCGCGGAAATCGGTATCCATCACAGACCCGTCCGCCCCGTTGATCAGGCGGAAAGAGCCGCCAACGGGGTTGCCATAAGTGGTCAGCGGCACGGGGGCGTTGCTGGAATAACGGTAGCCGAAATATCCGGCGATCGAGGAAACCGCGAGTATGACCAGCCCTACAATAACAAAGAACCGGTCCCGTTCATTTCGCATCATCAGTGTGCATCCGCCCAATTCGTTCCGGTCCCGGTTTCCACGACCAGCGGCACCGAAAGGGTGGCTGCGGATTCCATGACCTGCCTGACGAGGGCTGCCAGACGATCGGCATCATCCTTGCGCACCTCGAACACAAGTTCGTCATGGACCTGAAGGAGCATGCGTCCGTCAAGCCCTGCATCCGAAAGGGCGGCAGGAATTCGCACCATGGCGCGTTTGATGATGTCGGCGGCTCCGCCCTGCAACGGGGCGTTGATGGCCTGGCGTTCGGCATAATTGCGGCGCACGGCACTCTTGTCACCAATGCCCGGCACCCAGCAGCGGCGGCCGAATGGCGTGGTGACGTATCCCTTCGCCCGCGCTTCGGCCTTCACCCGTTCCATGTAATCGCGGATGCCGGGATAACGGGCGAAATAGGCGTCGATATAACCCCGCGCCTCACCGGGCGGAATGCCAAGCTGGCGGCCCAGCCCGAAAGCGCTGATGCCGTAGATGATGCCGAAATTGATGGCCTTGGCGCGCCTGCGGGTCAGCGGGTCCATGCCTTCGAGCGGAATGTTGAACACTTCGGACGCCGTGCGGGCATGGATGTCCTGCCCCAGCGCGAACGCTTCGCGCAGGGCAGGAATATCCGCCACATCCGCCAGCAGCCGCAACTCAATCTGGGAATAATCAGCCGAGACCAGGACATGCCCGGGGGCTGCGACAAAGGCCCGGCGGATACGCCCGCCTTCCTCCGTGCGGATGGGAATGTTCTGCAGGTTGGGATCATTCGATGACAGGCGGCCCGTTGTCGTCACCGCCATCTGGAAGGATGTATGCACCCGCCCGGTTGCCGGATTGATCTGGTTGAGCAGCGCATCGGCATAGGTGCTTTTCAGCTTGGCCAGCTGCCGCCATGCCAGAATCCGTGCGGGCAGGTCATGCCCCTGATCCGCCAGGTCCTGCAGCACTGATGAATCCGTGCCCCATGCCCCCGCCTTGGTCCGCTTGCCGCCGGGCAGGCCCATTTCATCAAACAGGATTTCGCCGAGCTGCTTGGGGGAGCCGACATTGAAATCACGCCCGGCCAGCTTGTGGATCTCGGCCTCGATCACGCCCATGCGCTGCGCGAATTCGGTGGACATGGCACGCAGGTCATTGGCATCGACCGCAATGCCCGCACGTTCCATATCCGCCAGGATCGGCACCAGTGGGCGTTCCATTTCCTCATACAGCGCCAGCGCATGGTTGGTGCGCAATTGCGGCCGGAGCACCTGCCACAGCCGCAGGGTCACGTCCGCATCCTCCGCCGCATAGGGCGTGGCACGCGCGATATCGACCTTGGAGAACACCACGCGATTGCGGCCCGTGCCCGTGACCTCGTCATAGGGAATGGGTGTATGGTCAAGGGTCAGGCGGGAGAGTTCATCCATGCCCTGCCCATGCTTTCCCGCCGACTGGGCATAGGAAATCAGCATGGTGTCATCAATCGGCGCGGGCTGGACGCTGCCCGCCTGGGTCAGCACCAGCAGGTCGAATTTGGCGTTCTGGAAGACCTTGAGCACCGACGGATCGGCAAAGAGCGGTTCAAGGATTTCCAGCGCGGTTTTCACCGGCATCTGTGGGGTGCCAAGGCTGTCCATCAGGTCAACCTGATGCCTGAGCGGGATATAGCACGCACGGCCACATTGCGGGGCGAGCGAGATGCCGACCAGCGGGGCGGTCAACGGATCAAGGCCATCGGTTTCCGTATCCACCGCGCAGACCCCGCTGCTACGGGCCTGTTCCACCCATTCCCGCAGCATTGCGGGGTCAGTCACCGTTACGTAACCGCCATAGGGTTCGGCCGGGATGGGAGGCACGTCCCCTACGGGCTGGCTGAGTCCCTCTGGCGTGACATGGGCGGAAATGCGCGGGCGCGGCTTCGCCTTGAACCCCATCCGCTGCAGCAGCGACGAAAAACCCATGGTCGACAGCCATGCGCCCAGACGTTCCATGTCCACATCGCAGCAGGCAAGGTCGGACAGGGGTTCGGGACATGGCGCGTCTTCACGCAATGTCACCAGTTGCAGCGACAGGCGCGCCATGTCGGCATGGGCCAGCAGGTTGTCACGCCGCTTGGACGCCTTCATGCTTTCGGCACCAGCCAGTATGGCGTCCAGCGACCCGTATTCCGCCATCAGCGCCGATGCGGTCTTGGGACCGATGCCCGGCACACCGGGCACGTTGTCCACCGGGTCGCCAATCAGGGCCTGCACCTGGGCTACCCTGTCGGGCGCAACCCCGAATTTTGCCTCGACCTCCTTCACCCCGATCGGCCTGTTCTTGATCGGGTCCATCATCATCACGCCGGGGCGGATGAGCTGCATCAGGTCCTTGTCAGATGAATAGATGGTGCACTGCCCACCCGCATCGGTCGCCTTGCGGGCATAGGCCGCGATCAGGTCATCGGCTTCCCAGCCTGCTTCCTCCAGCGCCGGCACGCCGAAGGCGGCTGTCGCATCGCGCACAAGGCTGAACTGCGGGCGCAGGTCCTCCGGCGGTTCGGGACGGTGGGCCTTGTATTCATCATACAGGTCATTGCGGAAGGTATGACGTCCCGCATCGAATATGACCGCCAGATGGGTACCTGCATGTTCGCGCAGCAGGCGCGACAGCATGTTTGAAAAACCATACACCGCATTGACGGGCGTGCCATCGGGGCTGGTCATGGGGGGCAGTGCGTGGAAGGCGCGGAAAATGAAGCCCGAACCATCCACCAGGATCAGGTGAACCTGCTTGTCGCTGGACATGTATCAGGATGCGATCAGTGACCGACGCCCGCCGGGGCATCGGGGCTGAGCACGAACAGCCGCGAACAGTAAGGACAGAATGTCTGGTGATGGCCGATACGCAGGAAAACCCGCGGATGTCCCAGCGCGCCAAGCCCCCCGTCACAGGACAGGGTACGCGAATCGACAACGATGGTTTCAATCGTACCCAGACGGGGGTGCGGAACGGGATCGTGGGACAGGGCTTGCATTTTGACGGGCCTCGGGTTGTTGTCCGGCTTTGGTTTGCATGTCCGCCCACAGGCGGCCCATGCGCTTGTCCATGATGATACGCAGGATTGCCGTGCTTTCAAACATTCGCCTGTCACGCCTGCTTTATCCAGCGATTTTTGTGATGCTGGCGGCCTGTACCACGCATGAAGCCCCACCCCCGGCGCCCCCGGCCCGTCACCCGGATCTGGCCCGCCTGGTACCACCGGACCGTACGGTCACGATTGCAGGCGTGGCTGCGGTGCAGCTGCGGATCTGGCCCGCACGGGGGACGGAACGGGCCGTCATCCTTGCCCTGCATGGCTTCAATGACAGCCGCGATGCATGGGAACACCCCGCCCCCGCGCTGAATGCAGCCGGCATGACCGTCATTGCCCCAGACCTGCCCGGTTTTGGCCAGACGGCGCAGCGTGGCGGATGGGCGGGAACGGACGCCCTGCTGCACACCGCATCCGGCCTTCTGACCATGATTGGGCGTGAACATCCCGGCGTGCCCGTATATGTCATGGGGGAAAGCATGGGCGGCGCGCTGGCCATCGTGCTGGCCTCCCGGCCCGATACGCCGCCCGTGGCGGGGTATATCCTGCTTGCCCCCGCGGTCTGGGATCTGGATACCGGCACGCGCACGACCACGCACATGATCGCAGCACTGGCTCCCCGGTGGCGGCTAAGCGGGCGTGAACTGCCCGTCCATGTCACGGCGGCCGATGACATGCTGGCCCTGGCCCGTCTGTATTATGACCCGCTGACCCTGCGGGACACCAGCACGACGGCGCTGTCCGGGCTGACAGACCTCATGCACCGCGCGGCACAGGCTGATGCGCACATGCACGGGCGCGTGCTGGTGATCTATGGCGGACATGACCAGATCATCCCCGCGCCAGCCATGGCACAAGCCTGGCGGCACATGCCACAGGACACGCGGCATGATTACATTCCCGGCGGTTACCACCTGCTTCTGCGCAGCCGTGACGCTGACCGGGTCACGGCGGACATGACCAGCTGGATCATCAGTCCCGACAGCTTCCTGCCTTCGGGCGGGGACATGGCGGCGGCAGCATGGATGGCAGACCAGAAAGGCCGCGCGGCCCCCCTGCCCGTCCTGCCGGGGTTGATGGACTGGGTCGCGCCGCAATGAATTTTCCTGATTTCAGGGGTGGCATTCGGCCTGATCCCGATGTATGCAGGCGGAAGTGGACTCGTAGCTCAGCTGGATAGAGCGTCGCCCTCCGAAGGCGAAGGTCGAAGGTTCGAATCCTTTCGAGTCCGCCATATATCCTGAAAAATGATAGAAAACTGCGGTTTGATAATCGAGTTTGCCAACTTCATCCTGAAGTTTGCCAATCTGTTCCAATCTCCGCATTGCATCTCCAGCCAGTTTCATCTGCCTGACAGCGCGCGCATGTCGTTCGGTCTTGGCCAGCATTCAATGCCCAGTGATGGCGACAACCTGAATCTCGCAAACAACGATACTATATTTTGATATTGGCATAGATTAAGCCAATAAAGGCTTGGTATGTCGAATGAAGCCCCGTCGCCGCAGTCGGCTGGCTCTTGCCGCCCAAAGACGCCTTCCAGAGCACTTCGTTACGGGCCATATGCTTCGGGTGCGATATTCCTTGAGCCTTATCCACAGGTTTTCAACCAGATACCAATGTTCAATCCTGTACAAAATCAGGTGAAACGTCCCAGCCATCGCCTTGCGCGCAGGTCGGCGACAGGTGCCTGCATGGCGCCATGCACCCCGGACGAGGCAGGTGACGGCGGGCTGATGGAAACAGGGCAGACAGGGATGCGTTGGCTGTAAGACACCTGACGGCATTCCCGTCATACGCAGTTCAGGGGCATCGTTTCATGGCAATACCACGCATACTCAGGATCACCCTTCTGGGGTCTATCATGTCATCGGGCATGGCCATGGTACTGGGCCGTAGCCAGACGGGCGCATATGGTCCGGGCGTAAACTGCACCGCGCACTGGCTGTATGGTGACGGGTCCGCCCATGTGGGCCGGGCGCGTGGACGGGTCACCCTCGTGGGGCTGGCCACCAACGCCGCCGCTACCATGTTCTGGTCGTGGCTGTATGACAGGGCGCTGGGCAGGCAGCCGGGCCTTATGCGCAAGCTGGCTGTTACCGCAGCCCTCGGCCCGGTTGCGTATATGGTGGATTACAAGGCCACGCCAAAGCGCTTTACGCCGGGGTGGGAATTGGTAATGGCGCCGCGCAGGATGGCGCTGGTCTATCTCTCGATGGTTATCGGCATGGCGCTGGGCGCACGCAGGCGTGGGGTAGATGCGGAAGCTGTCCGACCATGACATTACGGATTCATGACGGATGCGAAGCCACCGCCACCCGCGCCCCGCTGGAAGGCGGTCTGCTGGGCTGGGCTGCGGTAGCCATGCTGGGAATGTTCCTGTTGGGTGTGCGGCTGGTGCCCCGGCCACTTGCGCCCCTGGTGCTGCGGTTTGCGCGCATGTGGGTGGCGGGGCTGTTCTGCTTCTTTGGCGGGGTACATCGGGGTACGAGTTTTTACAACCCGCGCGGGCCGCAACTGTCCGACCCGGTCATTTTCCTGGCCATGCACTTCATGGGGCTGGGCATCATGATCCTGCCGCCGCAAGCCGCGTGGCGCCTGGCCGCGCCGGGCATGCTGGCCACGCTGGGCAGTGACCTATACCTGGCGCGTGGGCACAGGCTGCCGCGTTTTTTCCTGCGCCTACGCCCGCTGCAGCTTATGGTGGCATCCGGCCTGATTGCACTGATGGGCCAGATCGGGCAGGCGCATGCCGGGCGGGCGCGATCAGGTTGATTACGCCCTTGCGGCGGATTCAGGCAGGACATGACCTGTACCATCCTGCGTCCGGGTATGCCGGGAAAATAAACCGGCGTTCATCTCGTTAATGTTGCAGCATGGCTGTGCCTTGTGGTGACGGGTAACATCTCATTCCATGATATGGCACGGTTACACGCATGGCGGTTGCAGCCGTCATGACCGGTTCACGAACACGGAGCATATCCATGACCCAGGCGTCTGTTACAGAAACTACGACAATCCGGGGACTGAAACATCCCGTCTCGCGTATTGCGCTTGGCACATGGGCCATTGGCGGATGGATGTGGGGCGGCCCGGATGACCGCAACGCCATTGCCACCATTCAGGAAGCCGTAGATCTGGGCATAACGCTGGTCGATACGGCCCCCGTCTATGGCTTTGGCCATTCGGAAGAAATTGTGGGGCAGGCCCTTGCCGGGCGGCGTGACAGGGTGGCGATCGCGACCAAGGTCGGGCTGGATTGGAAGGACGACCACAAACCGTTCCGCAATACGTCACCGGCCCGTATCCGCAAGGAAATCGAGGATTCGCTGCGCCGCCTGCGCACCGATTACATCGACCTGTATCAGGTCCACTGGCCTGATTCCGCCGTGCCGATGGATGAAACCGCACGCACGCTGGAAGATCTGGTCAAGGAAGGCAAGGTTCTGGCGCTTGGGGTCAGCAACTTCACCATTGCCCAGATGGATGCCTTCCGTGCGGTCGCCCCGCTGGCTGCGGTGCAGCCACCTTACAACCTGTTTGAACGCGGGATGGAACATGACATCCTGCCCTACGCACGCCAGCATGACCTGACCATCCTTGCGTATGGCCCGCTGTGCCGTGGCCTGCTATCGGGCAAGATGACGGCGCAGACGAAATTTGGCGCAGATGACCTGCGCAGTGCGGACCCGAAGTTCCAGCCACCCCGCTTTGCCCAGTATCTGGAAGCCGTGCGCCAGTTGCAGGACTTCGCGCGCGAGAAACATGGCAAATCGCTGCTAGCGCTGGCCATTCGCTGGGTACTCGATCAGGGGCCGACCATTGCCCTGTGGGGCGCGCGCCGCCCGGACCAGATCGCAGCGGTTGCCGACGCAATCGGCTGGCACCTGAGTGCCGATGACCTGCGCGAAATCGATACAATCCTCAGGACCTGCATCAAGGATCCGGTCGGGCCGGAGTTCATGGCGCCTCCGGGTCGCTGACAAGGTTTCGCACCCCGATGACCAGAAGCAGGCTGCCCTGCCTCCATTTCATTGCCCATAAAAATGCTCAGGATGGGCTTCTGACCGCGCAACCGGATGGTACATACATTAAAGTTGTGCGTGGGGCAGGATGCGGAAAATCCTGCCACAGGTCATCGGGGCCGAAATGCACCTGCACGAAAATCAGCGGGCGGAACCATGGTGCCGCGGGCGCATTACCGCGTGGGAACACGCGGAAAATCATCCCGGCCGCAGCACTTTCCCGTTCATGCCGGATAAAACCATCAAACCCGCCACAACCAGACGATGGGCATGGAACAGCCCCGCGTATGGGATGATGGCGACAGTGTCGAAAACACCTGACAATGACAGGTCGTCCTGCATGAAAATGGACCGCACACGGGACGGCCGGGTTACCGAAATACCCACTCGGATCGGTCAGACACCATAAGATCGCTGCCTGATCTTACGAATAGCGCCCCCATGGTGTCTGCATTCATATTGACTGAACGGGCGTGTCCCGCAAAATCGGCATGAACAGAAAACGTCAGCCATGCTGATCGCAGCGATTCCCGACCCGGGCGGGGCAAATGGAGCGACCGATGACACCCTTTCCCCTGCGGGGCATGCTTGTGGCCAGCGCCTGCGCGCTTGGTTTCTTCCACCTGCCCTGCATCCTGCGCCCGGCCCATGCGCAGCAGGCGGAAGAACACCATGGCCCCACAGCGGAACAACGCGCGGAAATCCAGCGTGCGGTGCATGAGGCTATCCAGCAGGACATACGCAAGGTGGCACAGTACAAACTGCCCAAGGACTTCTTTGCCCGTATGCTGCCCCTGATCCGGCAGATCAGGCGGGCCAACATCATTCCCCCGACCCAGACCACCAACATGACGCTGGCCACCACCATCCGACGCACGCAGGCCATGCCACAGCTTCTGGCAATCCTGCAGCAGCATGACATGTCGGCGGAGGATTTTGTCATGAGCCTGACCACGTTCGAAATGACAAACGCCATGGTCCAGGCGCCCCCGCAAAAGACAAAAGACACACCGAAGCTTGATAAGGATAACGTCAGACTGATCCAGTCCCATCAGGCACTGGCGCAGGCGCTGGTGCATGATATGGATAGCGAAAGCGAACACCTGCAATAAAAGACCATGAAACTTTCTGATGAAGCTTTTTTCAAAAAGCTTCAAGGAACACCGCATTTTTGGAAAAAGGCGGCACTCAAAAACTTTTATCATTTCTTATCAATATTTTATTTTGCGGTTCTGTTTCCCAGACAATGCCATCGTGACAGCATGGCAGATGTCAGGGTGCAGCTATTGCCAGTCGTGCAATCTTTCCGGATATGACCGGCATTACTGAACACATACCGTTGTAAAGGCTGGCGCGTTGCCGGTCCGGTCGTGTGGATGATGGACGGTGTTGGTCATGCAGACCGGAACAGGCAGATCGGACTCTGGGACAACGACGGGCGGCGTACCCACCCGCAATGGGCTGCGTGCACGGCTGCATGATATCCTGGCTGGCCTGTCGCTTGCCTCCATGAACATTCCGCAGGTTCTGGGCTACACACGCATTGCCGCCATGCCAGCGGTAACGGGGCTGTACACGGTGCTGCTGCCGCTGGTGGCGTTCGCGTGTTTCGGGGCCTCGAAACATCTGGTCGTCGCAGCCGATTCTGCCACCGCCGCCATTTTTTCCAGCGCGGTAGGCCGCATGGCGACACCGGGCAGCACGCATTACATGGCGCTGGTCAGCATGGTTGCCCTGCTCAGCGCGGGCTTTCTGCTGGTGGCGCGCCTGTTCCGCCTGGGCTTTCTGGCGGATTTCCTTTCCCGCACCGTGCTCGTGGGGTTCCTTGCCGGGGTGGGGGGCCAGGTGGCACTTGCCATGACGCGCGACATGCTGGGCATTACCACCACGGCGCATAACCCGCTACTGCAGCTGTTCCAGACACTGGCACAGCTTTCGCATGTCAATGTCCCGACCCTGCTGCTGTCTGCCTGCATCGTGGCCATTATCATGACAGGGGACCGGCTGACGCCGCGTGTACCGCTGGCGCTGGTGACCGTGGTGGCCACGATCGTGGCCAGCATGACCTGGGGCCTGTCGCGGTTCGGGATCGAGACCATCGGTCCGATTGCGGGGGGCCTGCCCCGCCTGTCCATCCCCGCTGTGTCATGGAATGACGTACTGGCGCTACTGCCGGCCACGACATCATGCGTTTTTGTCATCATTGCGCAAAGTGCCGCGACATCACGCGCCTTTGCCCTGCGCTTTCATGACCCGGTGGATGACAACGCGGACATACTGGGTCTGTGCGCCGCCAATGCGGCGGCAGGGCTGAGCGGGACATTCACCGTAAACGGCAGTCCGACCCAGACCGCGATGGCCGTGCGGGCAGGCGCGCGCAGCCAGCTTGCGCAGCTGACATTTGCCATTGTCACGATGCTGGTGCTGGTGTTCCTGACCGCGCCGCTGCAGTACCTGCCACGCTGCGTACTGGCATCCATCGTCTTTACCGTGGCGCTGGGCATGATCGACCTGCGGGCGATGGCCGCCATCCGGCGTGAAAGCCCCGGCGAGTTCGGGCTGGCGCTGGTGACCGCCGCCGCCGTTGTGGGCATCGGGGTGGAACAGGGCATCTTCCTTGCCATCGCGCTGTCGCTGTTCCGCCATGTGCGGCACAGCTACGAACCCCATACGATGATCCTGCGCCGCGACGGGCAGTCCGGCCTGCTGGAACCCTATGACGTAAGACCCGGACAGCAGACCGCGCCGGGGCTGATTGTCTATCGCTTCTGTGCCGACCTGTTCTATGCCAACGCCACGCGCTTTGCGCATGACGTACGGGTGCTGGTTGACAATGCCCCCATCCCCGTCCGGTGCCTTGTGATCGACGCCAGCGCGATTACGGATATCGACTTTTCCGCCGCAAGCGACCTGCGCGACCTGTTCACGGCCCTGCGCGCCCGGCATGTGACCGTAATATTTGGCCGCGTCACCCCTTACCTGCGGGCCGACATGGACCGCCATCGCATCACCCCGGTCATCGGGCCTGACAATATCCGTGCGCAGCTCCATACCGCCATCGCAGCGGCGCGACAGGTGATGGCAGGCAGCGACACCCCCTCTCCCACGATACATTAGGACATGTCAGGGATAGGGCGCAGGATTCTTTTGTTTGATACCTGCATGCATTCTGAATATATTTCATATTGTCAGAAGCGAAAAATAAAATACCCGCCTGACAAAACATAAAATAACGCAAAATATAATTGTGCGTTATTTGAAATAATACTCAAAATGCAACAAGCCGGGTGCTGGACTATTGCGCCCTGCCGACAGGATGAAAACCATGGTTTCTTCCAATGCACGCATTCCTTCCGCCTGGACCATTGCGGATGCACTGAAAGTGCATGCCGATGACCCGACCACCACCATGCCCGTCATTGCCCAGGATTTTCCGGTCATTGATGATGCGCTGTGGCAGTGGGACACCGGCGCCCTGCGCCGCATCACGGGCGAGACGGTTACCTTCAAGGGCTGGTACGTCATGTGGTCGCTCGTAGCCGAGCGCGCCCAGACCGGCAATGATGCCGCAGGCTGGCACAACCGCAACGCCTTTGCCTTTATCGGCTATTACTACAGCCGTAATGGCATTGACTGGACATTTGGCGGCCGTCTGCTCAACAAAAGCGCTGACCTGCGGCCCGATGAATGGTCGGGCAGCCTGATCATGCGCAAGGGGAGCGAGAACGTGCTCGACATGTTCTACACCTCCGTCAACACCGATACGAACCAGAGCGTACCTTCGGTTTCCTCCGGTCGCATCTATGCCGATGATACCGGTGTCTGGTTTGACGGGTTCGAAACCACGACCGAGATGTTCTCGGCCGATGGGCTGCATTACGCCAATGCGTCGCAGGACCCGTATTTCGACTTCCGTGATCCCCATCCGTTCATCAACCCGGCAGACGGGCAGGTCTACTGCCTGTTTGAAGGCAACGTACCGGGCATGCGCGGTGAGTTTGTCATTACCGACCGTGAGGCGGGCAAGCTGCCGCCGGGCTACAATATTGGTGAAGGTGCCCAGTACGGGGCGGCTGCCATCGGCATTGCCCGCCTGGTTTCCTCTTACGAGAAAGGCGATTTCTCACGGTGGGAAATGCTGCCTGCGCTGGTTACCGCCCTTGGGGTGAATGACCAGACCGAGCGGCCACATGTGGTGTTTCATAACGGGCTGACCTACATCTTCACCATCAGCCACCATTCCACCTATACCGGCGGGCTGGAAGGGCCGGACGGCGTATATGGCTTTGTTTCGCGCCATGGTATTTTCGGTTCCTATACACCCCTGAACAGTTCGGGGCTGGTACTGGGTAATCCGTCATCCGCGCCGTATGAAACGTACAGCCACTTCGTAGATCCGATGGGGTATGTGCAGTCCTTTATCGATACGCTGCCTGCACCGGGCACAGACCCGCAGAACCCGGCAACTTACCGTATTGGTGGCACGCTTGCCCCCACAGTGCGCATTGCACTGGTGGATGACCGGACCTTCCTGACGGAAGTGCATGATTACGGGCAGATCTTTGCCTTTGACGAATGGGCCGATAGCCGCCAGCCGGATATCCGTCCCGCCACCTGAACATCATGTTCCAAACTTTGGGGAAGGTCGCCATGCGTGGCGGCCTTTCCTGACGGAAATCTGTGCCATGGATTACCCGATCTCACTTCAGAACATCCTTTCCCTGTTACCTACGCAATATGCGGGAGATGCTGTTGTCATCCTCTCTTTCATCATTTCGACCTGTGCATTACTGGCGCGTTTCTGTCGTGGGCCTGCACCGGGGTCGAAATGGGCTGTGGCATGGACGCTTGTAACGGCCCTGGCACAGACGCGCGGCGCAAACCCGCTTTCTGACCGTACGACAGTAGCCCCGCCTGAACAGAACACACCCCCTTCTTCAGATGGAAGCCATCAGGTCAAGCCATGCCTTCCCAAACCACCATCCGTACCGATCACCCCACGACACCAGCAGAAATGATAACTGGCGAGCAGATCCAGTTTTTACTTCAGAATTATTTAAAACATTCAAAAAAAGTAGATGAAACATATTGATCATGCCCGGCCATTCCCCTGTCCCGGGATATGGATCTGTAATGATTTCGTGCCGGCCCGGAGCCGATCGGCGCGGCCGCAGTTCTGGCAGGCCAATATGGCGTCAACACCCAAGATCTGTAGTCGCGTGGGCATGACCATAGGGAATCGCGCCTGAAGGGTGAACGTTATGTTGGCTGCCTTTTTGAAAACGCGGCATTCAAAAACTTTTTTTGTTTATTCAGTCTTTTCCAAACAGTTTCCGCAGCCCACCCATGACAGGTGCCACCACCGGTCATGGCCGCCATCGGTTGTCCATACCGTACCAAGGCGATACGATACCCGCTGTCACACATCATTTCCGGACAGGATGGGAACAGGTCATGCAATGGGGTTGGGTCAGTGCGGCAACCACCATCAGTTTCCAGATCCTGTTCATCATCCGCGTCCTGCTCCGGCCCCACCGGCAGCCTGCATCACGCGTGGCATGGGTGGCCATTATCGGCTCCCTGCCCATCCTTGGCATGCTTGCCTACCTGATGCTGGGCGAGACCCATCTGAACGTGCGGATCCTCCAGCGTATCCGTACGGCGATAAGGCAGCTGCCCATTCCCGGCAAGACCAGCAACGCACTGATCGATGCCGAACATGATTTCGGGCTGCATCCGCGTCTTGCCCCGCTGTTCCGCGTTGGACAGTCCATCAGTGGTTATCCCCCCATGGGGGGCAACAGCGCAGCCCTCATGGCGGATTCCGACGCCGCCATCACCGCCATGGTGGATGATATCAATGCGGCGCGGAAGCATGTGCATATCAGTTTCTATATCTGGCTGTCCGACAATAACGGCATGAAGGTGGTCGAGGCCCTGAAACGCGCGGCAGGGCGTGGCGTGACGTGTCGCGTCATGGCGGATGACCTGGGATCACGGCGCCTGATCCACAGCCATCACTGGCGGGACATGCAGGCGGCGGGTGTGCGGCTGGTGCGTGCGCTACCCATCGGCAACCTGCTGCAACGTCCCTTTCGCGGGCGGTTTGACATGCGCAACCACCGCAAGATTGTCGTCATTGACAACCGTGTAACCTATTGCGGCAGCCAGAACTGCGCCGATGCGGCGTTCCGGGTCAAGCCGCGCTTCGCCCCATGGGTTGACCTGGTCACACGGTTTGAAGGCCCTGTCGTGCTGCAGAACCAGCACCTGTTCGCAACCGACTGGTTCGGCCATACCGATGAAGACCTGACCGAACTGCTGGCCACGGCAGACATGCCGGCAGGGGATGGCTTCGTGGCCCAGGTCATCGGGACAAGTGCCGCCGTGCGCTATGCCGCGATGCCGGAAATTTTTGTATCCCTGATGAATGCGGCGGCACGGGACCTGACGGTGACAACACCCTATTACGTCCCTGACGAACCCATACAGGCCGCCCTGTGCGCGGCCGCACGACGTGGCGTGAACACAACACTTACTGTTCCCACCCGCAATGATTCATGGATCGTCGCTGGCGCCAGCCGTAGCTATTACCGTGAATTGCTGGAAGCGGGGGTCAAGCTGTATGAATACCCGCACGGCCTGCTGCATACCAAAGCGCTGACAGTGGATGGGAAAATGACCATGATCGGGTCCGCCAACCTGGACCGGCGCAGCTTTGACCTCAATTTCGAAAACAATATTCTGTTCGTTGACCCTGCGTTCACGGCTGACATCCATGCACGCCAGCAGACCTATACCAGTGCCGCCACGCCCATCACGCTGGATATGGTCATGAACTGGCCGAAATACCGCATCCTGTGGAACAATGTGCTGGCGATGGTCGGCCCCGTTTTGTGAATAGGCATGATATAATATCAGCCCTTGAAAATTCTCCTGCCGGAACCGACATCTAGAGCAAGAGCCCGACCGATTGCACGGGTAACCTGCATCGAATGGTAACAGGAGAAACCGGATCATGAGTGCCGCTGAAAACCTTCGCAAGCTCAGCCCTGAAGATATTCAGGAAATCACGAAGCATTTTGAAAAATCCCTGCACCAGCACAAATCCGAACTGCACAAGCAGATTACGGATCATCTGGCTGGCCTGAAGGGGGAAGTCCGCCTGCATGAAAACAAGATCCCGACCTACTGCAAGGTGTTCGGTTTCCTGATTCTGGCGGCAGCGTCCGTGGTCAGCTATGCCTTTGGTCGCAAGTCCGCGGAATAACCCGCCCTATCCCATCTGACCTGCCGCATATCCATGTAGCGGGTCAGGAACGGGAAACAGGTTATTTATCAGTCTTGGCTGTCGTAATGGAAGTCGGCACCGGTGTCGCTGTCGTAATGGATGTGGGCGCTGGTGTGGTTTCTTCTGTAGGTACTGGCGGCGTTCTGGGGGGATGGAACGCGGAAATCGGCCCCAGCGGGCCACGCTTTACATGCCGCATTGACGCAACCGGTTTGCGTACGCATCCACGTGTCACAATTGAACAGACCCCGTCAGAGCCGATGATTTCGTCATCATCGCCGCTGTAATGCAGGTCCACCACCTTGTCATCCTCGATCCGGATATCCGCGACACAGGTCTTGCCTGCGCCGCCTACGGTTGTTTCCGTCAGGTTGACCAGTGTCTGGAGGGGGACGAACGTTGAATCGTTCGTGGACGGGATATTCAGCGTGCGCGAATATTCAAATATCTGCACGTGATCGTCTATTTTCTTGATCTTGTCGGGAATGCCCACGCATGACTGCACATCCGTAATGTTCATGCCGATCATGGCAAGCTGCGCACGGTGCGCAGTACGGGAATCCGTATAACCACACCCGGCAAGGCCACCGACAGGCAACAGGACAATACACACGCCACCGATACGCGACAGGAAAGCATGGAACAGGCGGTTGCTGCGGTAGGTCTCAACTGTCATGCGGTTCAGTTACTCCGGGATGGGGACGGCAGTTCTGACAAGGCGGTTTCTGGTTCGGCCTTCATCAATCCTCTTTCGCATATACGAAACAAGAATTCATGAAGGAAATCCCGTTTTCATGCACCCTGTCCATTCAGTCACACCGGGTGTATAGCATTACGACGTATGCTGGTATGGGGTTTTGTGTAAACCGTCCGGGATCCGTTTTCCCTGTCCGGTCGATGAATTCAGTGTGCGATGCCGGATCTTGTCATACAACCCTGATAGAATTTCCGGGTGAAGTTTTTTCCTAGACATCTCCAGAAAACGCTTTCTTTTTTAAAAAAGGCGCTACCAGAAAATTTGTTTATTATTAACTGGTTATTTTAATCCGCTTCTTGAAAAGCCAAGCCTGAACATATCTTACAATCATAAGAAAGTTTTTGATGAAGCTTTTTTCAAAAAGCTTCGAAGACCGCCGCATTTTTGAAAAAAGGCGGTGCCTGAAAACTTTTTTATCAATGAATTGTTTTCAAACAATTTTTCATACCAGATCGAAAGCGGACCGACGCGGCAGGGATGATGATGTCATATCCGTCAGGCGGGGCAAATGATTGTGCATGACACTGGCAATCAGGTCATAATCCTGACGATAGATCTGGCGTATGCGTGCCATCTGGCCCGCACTGGGCATTTCACCCCCACCGCCACCCGCATTGGCATGACCGATGGGGGCAGGTGTATAATTCCGGACAAAATCCTGTATGCGGCACATGTCATCAAGCAGGAACAGGCGGTCCACCGCAACTTGCCCATGCTCATCGGTCAGGTACCAGGACTGGGGGCGGAAGATATGGTCCATGTCATACTGTGAACGGACATGGCCAATATGGTCCAAGGCGTCATCAATCCCGTTGAAGGCCATATAGGCCGGGCGGAATCCCTGCGCCACATGCCGCGCAGCGCTGCCACCCGCGCGGGCGTAGCGATAGGCGGACATGAAACGCCGCACCGGATCGCGCAGGATGGCGAAGGAAGGGAAGCCCGTCAGGTCGGGCATGCGACGCCGGAAATACCGGATGGTTTCATGCCCGATATCCATGCCGTACAGGGCACGCGCCACGGATGTCCCGGCATTCTTGGGCACATGGATAAACAGCACGCCCCGCGCACGTACCATATCCGCACGTTTAAGCCGCTTGGGACCAGGGGGATAGGGAATACGCAGCGTCGCCAGACGTTCATGCACATCACTGGACATTCTGACCCGGAGGATAGGTTGCAGCAGCGTTTGCATGAACACGTCCATTCCACATGAGTTGATGTGATCAACAGGATCGGCACAGTATTATGACGGCTGAAACCTTACGATGTATGAATAAAGGAAACGAAATGAAACGATCGCGCGGATCTGGCGGAACATGCAGGCGGTCCGTACAAGGCAATTCACCTTTCCCCGGCAGGAATGGATCTGTGCAGAGGTGCTCCTGACGCCTGTCCACAAGGTCTGCATGTCTGTATATCCCAACCTCGGACAGTTGCCTGTTATCGCGGCGTGTACTGTTTTCAAGACCGGATACCAGCACATTGGCTGGACCGCCGCATGCGTACGTCATACCGCTGTCTGACATGACATGGCGTGACGTGACATGACGTATCAGACCTGTCATGTTGAGCCACATTCCTGTATTTTACAGAAAGTAAAATAAATGGATTGTACTATTCAATAATTAATGAAATTTCCTGTCATTTTCATTGATAATTTACTTACTGACAGCAATGGGCCGTCCACTCGTTCCAGCCAGGCTATCCGCATGGTTTCCGATGCGGCGAAACAGGTAAAACAAAATATAAATAAATTGGATATAAGTATTTATTAAAAAGACAATGACATAATCCGTATCAGTCTCTTTTTGAAATTCTTTAGATCACGAAGGCGTCAATCCCCATTTCGTGTGTTGCTGACACGAAGGAATCAATTTTAAAAATCAATTCATGTTCCGCATCCTTAAAATAACAGGACGCGCATCACCTGATGGATTGTATTTTTTATATAAAAAATTAGGACTATTACTATGCATAATGGCCTGTTTTTATTTCAACCCATCCTGGGCGCGCAAACCTGTTGCAGATCAGCCTGCACGGGGACAGCCGTCTTTACTGGTGCCCCAACCCCATGCCGAACTGCATGAAACATCAACGGCATTGCATGCCACGGTCTCGACACGCCTGAATACCATCTTCAGGACGGAAGGGCTGTCCATCCTGCTGAACAATCGCGAAGACGCGCTGCGCGTCCGTGACCTGTCGGCGGGATATTATGCCGCGTCCGAGGCACCGGGCCATATCCTGCCCCAGATCAGCGCTTTCCGTTCCCGCCTGCAGCATCAGGGCGTGACATTTTCGTTCACGTACAAGGGCGAGGCGATGGCCGATGTGGGTGGTGGTATCTCCCGTGGCATGGATTACGTCCATGAACTGACACTACAGACCCAGTTTGATCTGGGCCGCCTGTTCGGGTTCAAGGGCTGGACGATCCATACCCTGCTTATGGAACGCGTGGGACGCGAGGTCTCGCATGACCGGGTGGGCGATTACAATATCAGCCTTATGGAGGTATACAGCCTGTCCGGGCATTCGGTCGCGCACCTGACGGATATGTACGCGCAGAAATCATTCCTGCATAATTCCGTTGACCTCGCGTTTGGCCGCATGGCGCTGACCCACGTATTCGCCACGTCACCGCTGCTGTGCAGTTTCATGATGACGTGTTCGGCGCCCGTTGCCATCAAGCTTAATGCAGGCTTCAGCGTCTATCCCAAGGCGACATGGGGCGGACGGGTGCGCCTGCGGCCAACACGCGATACGCTGGTACAGATCGGTGCCTACAGCGTCAGCTCATTGAATGAGGACATAAGCGGTTGGGCGTGGGCTGGGGAAAAAAGCACCGGCCTCATGATACCGGTTGAATTCGCATGGCAGCCCTTTTTCGGACCACGGAAGCTGCCCGGTCATTACGTGCTTGGCTTTGCGCATGACACTACCCGATATGCCGACAACCTTGGCGACATTCCGGCCAACAGCACCGTTCGCCGCCATGGTGGCGAAGCACGCGACACCTTCTATGTGGAAGCCGACCAGATGCTGTACCGCAAGGGTGGCCATAACCAGATGGCCGGTGGCTACGCACTGGCCGGTTACATCCACAATACGCCGGATGTATCGGTCATATCGGACGAATTCTATGTCGGGTCATCCCTGCTGGGCATCATTCCCCACCGCCCGCATGACCGCTTTGGCGTGATGTATTCCTACTACCGCATAAGCCCGCGCACCGAACTGGGCCAGGAACTGCGCATGGATGCGGGCATGGCGCTGGGGCCGCATGTCAACGGCCCACAAACCCATGCTTCCGTGCTGGAAGCTTATTACGGCGTGCCGATCTATCCCGGCATCCTGGTCCAGCCGGAGTTCCAGTACATGATGCGCCCCGGTGAAACCGCGCACATTCCCAATGCCGAAGTGGTGGGGCTGAAAGTTATCGGCACCCTGTAACCCGCATCCGTTCCCATGGAACGGGAGGAGAAACGACATGTTCACCACCCTGAAATCGCTGTTTTCGCGCAAATCCATACCGGATGCGACGCATCCCCCCCTTATCGGCCAGTTACGCCAGATCGTGGGGGATGCCCATGTCCTGACCGATCCGGCGCAGACCCTGCCCTTCCGCCGTGGTTTCCGCTTTGGCATGGGTAACGCGCTGGCGGTGGTGCATCCCGGCACGCTGGTGGAACAGTGGCGGGTGGTGCAGGCGTGCATCCAGGCGGACAAGATCGTGCTGATGCAGGCGGCCAATACCGGCATAACGGGTGGTTCGACCCCCGACGGAAATGATTATGACCGCGACATTGTCATCATAAGTGGCATGCGGCTGAAAAAGATATTTGTCATTGGCGGGGGCAGGCAGGTCATCTGCCTGCCGGGTGCGACACTGGATCAGCTTGAACGCACGCTGGCGCCACTGGGGCGTGAACCGCATTCGGTGATCGGGTCATCATGCATCGGGGCAGCGGTGTTCGGCGGGGTCAGCAACAATTCCGGCGGCGCGCTGGTGCAGCGCGGGCCAGCCTTTACCCAGATGTCGGTTTTCGCGCAGGTGGATGACAGCGGCACGCTGCACCTTGTCAATCACCTTGGTGTCGAACTGGGCACGGACCCTGAAGAGATACTGGGCAGGCTGGACCGTGGCGTGATCGCCGAAAACACCATCAACTGGCATGCCGGAAAGGGCCATGACGACAATTACGCAACCCATGTGCGTGATGTGGATGCGGATACCCCTGCCCGCTACAACGCCGATCCCGCCCGCCTGTTCGAAGGGGCGGGCTGTGCCGGACGCATGGCACTGTTTGCCGTGCGGCTGGATACTTTCCCGGCAGAAAAAAATCCCGCCGTTTTCTATATCGGGACCAACAACCCCGATGAGCTTGAGGACATCCGCCGCCATATCCTGACATCGTTTTCCGAACTGCCGATCGCGGGCGAATACATCCATCGCGACGCCTTCGACATTGCCGAGGAATATGGCAAGGACACATTCCTGATCATTCGCGCCATTGGCACGCGTCGCCTGCCCATGCTGTTTGCACTCAAGAACCGTTTTGACCGGCTGGCCGAACGGATTCCCTTCCTGCCCGGCAACATGAGCGACCGGCTGCTGCAGGCCGCAAGCCGCCTGTTTCCCCGCCACCTGCCCAGACGCATGTACGATTTCCGCGACCGCTTCGAACATCACCTGATGCTGAAGGTCAGTGGACATCTGGCATCCGAAGCCCGGACCTACCTGGACGGCTTCTGCGCAAGGAACGGCACCCGCTATTTCGCCTGCTCGCCGGATGAAGGGGCAAAGGCCTTCCTGCACCGTTTTGCCGCAGCAGGAGCCGCCATCCGCTACCGCACCACGCATCACCGCACGGTGGAAGATATCGTCGCCCTGGATGTCGCGCTGCGCCGCAATGACCGCAAATGGTCGGAAACGCTGCCCTCCGACATTGATCGCAAGCTGATCGTCAAACTCTATTACGGGCATTTCCTGTGTCACGTCATGCATCAGGACTACATCGTGCACAAAGGCCATGCCTGCCCCCCGATCGAGGCGCAGATGCTCACCCTTCTGGACCGGCGCGGCGCGCGGTACCCGGCGGAACATAATTATGGGCACCTGTATGCCGCGCCGCCGGCATTGCAGCAGCATTACCGCACGCTTGATCCGTGCAACTGCTTCAACCCCGGTATTGGCAAGACCACCAAGCGCCGCAACTGGCAGGCGCAAAGCGTTTCCTGACCCTGTTCCCATGCGCAGGAGCCCGGGCATGAGCGGCGCACAGGGCAGCGACCTGAACCGCAGCCCGGTCGCCTGGATCATGCCGAAGGCGCATCCATTCCGCTGCATTCAGGCGTGCGTGAAGCCCGGCCACGTGGCGCGGTGATAAACGGCAATCACCCCATTGATCAGGCCGAGGCCGCCAAACGCCTCATTGCCGCTCCCGAACATGAACGCATGCATGACGCGCGCCTGTGGACCTGCGGCAGAAACGCGACCGGGGTGAACGCAGCCATGTCATGGTACCTGCCGTGCACAAGCTGCGTTCGGTCGTGGCAGAAACCGGGCGCCGCTTTCCCCCCCATCCCCATCATATGTGGGGATGCAGGGTCTGTTCCGGTTTCGCCACCACGGCGTGGGTGGCGCTGGTCAACGGGTGCGGCACGACTTCACGGGGCTTTTTCACCTGTCGGCGAACATAGTATTGCGCCAGCCCCACCAGCCCGAACCCGATAAAGGCAAAACACGAGGACAGGACCGGCAACCCGCCATACGACCAGTGGGTATCCACGATATGGCTGCCCGCCCACGCGCCGACCGCGTTGCCGAAATTGAAGGAACTCTGGTTCATGACGGCGGCAATGTTGGGCGCGGATCCGGCACAGGCAACCACGTATGTCTGTAGCGGGGCCATGGGCGCATAGATGAACACACCCCACAGGAACAGCAGCACAAGGCAGGCCCATGGATGCAGGCTGCCGGGCACCAGCAGCACCTGCACGATCGCAACAGCAGCCATAAGCCCGGCACATGATGGCAGCATCTTCCAGTCCGCCAGTTTCCCACCCAGCAGGTTGCCCAGACACAGCCCACCCCCGATCATGAGCAGGATGACATCAATCGCATGCGTGCTGAAGCCGGATCGGGTCTGCAGGAACGGAGTGATGTAGGTGAACAGGGTAAACATGCTCGACGACGTGCACATTGAAACCAGCATCATGGTCACGACCAGCGGATGCAGCATGGCCCGGAACTGCGCCGATAGCGGAATGGCGGGACCACTGGCCCGGTCCTGCGGAATCCACAGCCACATGGTGGTCCATGCCAGCACGCCCACGGCACAGATCAGCCAGAACGCCATGCGCCACGATGTCATCTGCGCCACGACGGTACCCATGGGTACGCCAAGGATCATGGCCAGTGTCAGCCCGATATAGACCAGCGACAGGGCTTCCGCCCGTCTGGCGGGGGGCACGACCTGCGCTGCCATGATGGACGCCGCGCCATAGAATGTCCCGTGCGAAAATGATGTCAGCACGCGCGCCAGCATGAGGCTGGTATAACTCGGCGCCAGGGCGCTGCATGCATTGCCCGCGATGAAGATCGCCATGGTCAGCAGCAGTGTTGCACGGCGTGACAGGCTGTTGGTCAGGATCGCCACCAGCGGCGATGCAATGGTCACCCCGATGGCGTAGCCGGATACCAGCAGTCCCGCCTGCGCGATGGAGACATGCAACCCGGCCGAAAGCTGGGGCAGCAGCCCCATGACGATGGTTTCCGTCGTGCCAAGGCCAAACGCCCCGATCGCAAGGGCCAGCAACGCAACAGGCAAGATACGCGTCCTTGAGTTTACGGTAGCGGCCCATGCCGCCACGCCGGAAGAAGGGTTGGACGCATCGGAAAACGGATGCGCCCTTTCCCATCCGTAACCGTCGATCATGGCGGTCTGTCTGCCCGGGTGGGAAAAGGCGGCTGTACCAGATTTCTGCGTTCCTGACCGCAGGGAAATGCAGGTAATTTGGAAATATATTTTATGCAGGGACCTGATACTCGTGCAGGAACACAAACTTAATACATATCTCTTATTTTAATGTTTTCTGTCCGCATTACCGTATCCGTTGCCCCGCCGCAGGCTGACCAATGGCGTCACCGGTGCGATGGCCGCACACCGTGCGGCGTCCCATGAATGGATCAGGATACGAATGACCTGGCGCAACGCGTCACGATCCGCCATCAGGCGCTTTGCCTCCCCCTGTCTTACGCGATCATTCTGTCCGAACAGGGCTGTCTCATATCCCATCTGCCGCCCCATTTCGACATCGGGCAATGATGACAGCGGGGCGTAGGATAATGACAGGCTGACCTGCTGGCTGCTGGTGCGGCTGGCATCGGTGGCAAGGCCAATGGTCGGGGCGGTTGTCAGCGTCCCCACACTGAATTCACCGCCACGGGTAAAGCTGCCAGCAAGCTGCAGCATCACATCCCCCGCAATCGTGCCCATCACGGGGTCCGCCGTCTGCTGGGCGCACTGGGCAGCCCGCACCGTCTGGCTGAAACGGGCATCCTGCTGTGCGGTCCAGTCGCCTGCATGTGAAACAGGCACTGCCCCCGCCCGCGCCAGCGTGGACTGTATGCCCGCCATGGCGGCCGGGATCGTGGTCTGTACGGCCCGGCCATGTGTACAACCGGACAGGCATGCGGCAATGACCAGCATGGGCATAAGGATTTTCATGATCATCCTGCAAACGGGAACGTTGATGGCGCTTTCAGCGGGCGATGGAGGAGGACATGCCGGTAAGGTAGGCTTCATTGCTGGCAACAAGGGCATCCCAATCCTGCCCCGTGGGGGCCAGGATCCCACCCGGCAGCAACTGCCGCCATGCCAGGCCATGGGCTTCCATCAGGCGGCTGCGCAGCCATCGCCACGTCGCCTTCTGCAGGCTGCCCCATGTCAGCAGCGTAACAAGGTCGGTATCCGCCGTGCCGTCATAATCCCATAACAGCAGACAGTGACCGCCCGCGCTACCTGGTGTCGGGTCACCATGGCTGGCGGGCGTGACAGCATCCCATACCCGGGCAAGGTTGCCCGTGGCATCTTCCCACATATCCGCCTGCGCAAGCCGCACCCCCAGATAGGCGGCGGACAACCCCGCCGTGATATTGCGGATGCCATTCAGGTCACCGGTATCCACGCTGCCCCATAACGGGAACAGCGTCTGGTCAGCCAGGGCATATCCATCCCGCAGCGCGGTGGCCAGGACATCCACTTCCACCCCACCCTGATCCGTCTGCGGATGACCCGGCACATACCCGGTTGAACGGGCATAAAAACGCACCGCATTGTCCGTATTCACCGCAATCTGGTAACCAGCCAGCGCCGCCGTGGCACGGATATGGTTACCGATCCCCGCCGCCGTGCAGTCCCCCAGTACATCATTGCCCAGCATATGAGGCGCGGGATCAATCTGCTCGCGCCCCAGTCGCGGCGGGGCCTTGCGGGCCATAAAATTACGCATGCCCGATAGCAGGGGCTGGCGCGCCTGTATTCGGGCGGGAAGGCAGCCAAGTTTGCGCAGCGTCATTGCCTGTATCCATGTCTGACCGGAGGGGCACAAAACCCCTTCATTTGGTGCATCGTGAAAATTACAGAAATTTTTGGTGAATATTTCTTCAAAAAGCTTCAGTAAAACGCTGCCTTTAAAAAAGGCAGTATCCAGAAAATTCCATTATTCAGGGAAAGTATTTTTACTGTTTCGCAATAGAGAAAAATATAGATGTGAAGGATGCAGGCAGCAAACAAAACGACACGATCCTGCCCGACACGGCAGGCTGGCCGTACCATCCGTGATCATCTGTAACGAATTGCAAGGACAGGACGTGCGCACATGCCTTTCCGTAACGGGAAAAGGCTGTAAAAACAGAAAATTACAGGAAAAAATGGCATTTTCCATGCCATGTGCCACCGTGTTGTTCCTGAGGAAAAAAACAATAACACCCTATTTTACCAATTGACAAGAAAGTGTGTTATTTTTAAGGCAATGTTGTCGTTTTACGGTCAAGATCTGAATTGTGTTGCGTCGTATTTCAGCAAAAGGTTTTTCTGGATCATGTCACTTGAAAGCATAGCCCTGTCACAGACAGGCCAGCACCATGACGATCGTCCCGCCAGCAAACCGGCAGGATACCACCACACGCCAATCCGGGGCATCCTGTTTGGCCTGATGTTCAGCGTACCACTATGGGCGCTGGTTTTTTTTCTGTTTCGATAAGAGACCGTTTGAAAAGTCAGATCGGAAACATCCCGCAACCACAAGGAAGTTTTTGGTGAAGCTTTTTTCAAAAGCTTCGAAAGAACGCCCCCCCTTTTTGAAAAAAGGCGGCACTCAGAAACTTTTCCATGATTTACAGGCATTACCTACCGACATAACGGGGACGGGTATCATGCTGCCGGGCCGTTTGCAGTCCTGACCTGTAATCCGATGGGATGTTTTTTGGGGGGCAGGGCAGATGGTATCCCCCTGCCCTGTCATGCGCCATGATTTCTGCTGGCAGGTCCGGCCTACCCCCGGTGATCAGTTGAACCCGATGGACACACCCGCAAAAATGCCGAACCCGTCACCCGACAGCATGGCGGCAGGCTGCTGCCCGTTGCTGGTGGAATAGACCGGCACCACACCTGTTGCGTAGTGTTTATTGGCAAGGTTGTGCAGGCTCAGGAACACCTGCCGGTGTTTGTTTGGCCACAGGTAACCGATATCAAAATTGTAGATATGATAGGGCGCGGCCTTGTACTGGTTATCATATGAAGCCAGCACGGAAGACGAGACTTCCACATCGAATGAAGTATAAAATCCGTTCTTCATATCAAGATGCAGTTCCCCCTGATAGAAATGGCGTGGAATGCCGGGAATGTAGTTGTGTCCCCATGTTGCGTCATGATTGAAGCGGAAGCTCTGGAATGTATAGGCCTGACGCAGGGAAATGATGTTGCCCTGCCATTTGTACAACGTTGAATGGAACGATGTTTCAACCCCCTGATGCGTTGTAGGTGATGCATTGCCGTAAGTGGAGTTGTTGTACAGGATGGAATTGGGGGTCGCGACCGCCAGCAATTCATTATGCACGGCGGAGTGGTAGTAGGTGACACTCCATTCCGTACCGGCAAAATGACCGCTTGTCCCCACTTCAAACGTGGTGACAGTCTGGGGGCGCAGGTTGGCCCAATCCTTTGTCAGGCCCGTGGCGATCCCCGATGTATAATTGGCGCCCGAAAGGTACTGCCAGTCCTGCGGACTCTGCACACTGCGGCTGACATTGCCATACACCTCGACATTGGGGGTAATGACGTAACGGAACCCCGCACGCGGTGCGAAATACAGCGCATTCTGGCTGAAGGAACTTGTCTGCGGGTACGTCTGTGACCCCGAACGCGGGGTATAGCTCAACGCGCCGGCTGCGGTCAGCCAGAAATTGTGGAAGAGTTCGGTATTGTTGCGCACATGAAAAACCGTATCACTTCCCCCCAGGTGTGAACGGGTCACAAGAGTACCAAGCGCATAACCGGGATAGGCCGCCTGGCGACGCACCCGGTTGTCAATGGTGGCGTCAAGGTCGTGCGATGTATAGATGCCGATATCCGTATCGCTGGCATGGCCCAGCAACTTGTCCTGACGTGTGTAATTCACCATGCCGGTGGCATAGTCGATATTGTACAGTGACGAGGTATTACCCAGTTCATGGTCCATCGGCGCGTTCAGGTAGGCAAAACCAACAGTCAGCCTGGACTGGTCGTCAATGCGGATCCTGAGCCGGTCGGCAGCATATTTGGTGCCGGGTTCAATGGTTTTTGTGCCCCATGTCGCGTATTCAGGCTGCATCTGGCGCGGATTGTCACGGATCTGGTCACGTGTCAGGTAATAGGGGTTGCCTTCCCATGTCTGGCGATAACGGAAGAAGAAGCGGTTATCGACATTGTCGCTGAATTTGTAACCGTAATTGAAGTTCACGCCGAAATTCGTGGTCTTGGTATTGTCCTGATAGCCACCGCGATAGGAATTGGTCACACTGAGGTAATAGTCGGACCTGCCGATGACGGTGCCCGAACTCAGCTGTTCCTTGACATACCCGAAGCTGCCAGCTTCGACACGGGCCTGGTAACGCTGTGAATTATATCCCGTCTGCGTGACGTAATTGATCGCGCCACCCAACTGGGTGGAGCCGAAGTCGATGCCATTCCCGCCGCGCATGATCTCGGTATAACGAATGCCAAGTGGTTCCTGCAGCTCATTGACCGTGCCGATGGGCGTAGTCAGCGGAATATCATCAAACAGAAACATGATGCCCGCACGCGTGGCGTTCAGCCCCGTCTGGATACCGGAACCCCGAATGGAGATGCGCAGGTCGTCCGATCCGCAGGGAGCCTGTGCGAAGACACCGGCCTGATACTTGAATGCATCCGCGTTGGTGGCGTTACGTCCCTTCAGCACGGTGGCCGCGTCAATGACGCTGGTGCCCCCGGGAATGGTTTTCAGATACACCTCCGCCTGATGCGTTGCCGCACTGTGATGATGTACGGCGATATGTTCGACCGTGCTGGCATTCAGCCCGTTACTGTCCGCATGCCCATCATGCTGGCTGGCCGCGTCATGCTCCCCTGCGGCATGCCGGACGGGGGTACGGTGGGGGATACGATGCGTGGTCATGGCATCCGGCACGACAGATGTGGCTGCCACTGCATGATGGGAAGCAATCAGCACACCAAACAGCCCACTGGCAAGGGCGAAGGTAAGTCTGTTTGGCGCCTCCACGGCAGAAATGCGGCCACGATACAGGGCGGGATGGATATAGGGTGGTGATACGATGGGGGACAGAAATAATTCACTTCTAATCATTGTAGTTTTTCCATTATGACCGCAAGAAACGCATTAATTTGTTAGCGGTCAGGATGGACTTTTCATACAGGCATGATGGGCCAGAATCTTAAAAATACGGAACAGTTGTACTGAAACAACATATACACATATATTATCGTTAATTATAGACATCCTCGCGCCACAACCCGGCGCGAACATTCCGAAAATATCAAAATAATATTGTTGTTTATCAGCGTATTAAGCAAAATTATGATCGGGGTAATTTTACAACCCTTAGTTGTAACCAGCTTTCCAAAAACAGAAATCTGCTTTCCATCAACGCAAAGGATCGCATATACGGCAGAAAGACGTCCGCCACTTGGCCCGGATAATTAACAGTTCAAAATTGTTGTTTATGGAACCATCTTCCAATTCCATGCATGTAACGACGGGAAGGCATGGTTAAGGTAGTCATGCCCCACAATCGGATATTTCCAGAGTACCGGATCATGCAGTGTATGCGTGCGCGCATTGCGCCGCAGGTCATCAAGGTTCGGCTTCCGGTCCGTGGCGGTTGTGCCGACCAGATCGATTGTCGTATCGACGGCCGCCTGTATGAACTGCGATATGACACTGTCAGCAAAGGGCGCGCCGGGCCTGCAGGCTTTCCAGACCGGGACGATACGACAGCACGGTACCTGCACGTCCGTCAGTTGCACGGTGCCGCTTGCCGATCCTTTCCGACCCGTCATTAATGATGCTCAGGCCCGGCGTATTACGGTCGGCAATGGCAAGGCGGCTGTACCCGTCTTTATCAAGCGCCACGATCTGCACCAGATGCGTCAACAGTGCCGCCGTGCAGTAATGGTTGACGCCTTCCAGGGTAACGGTATCGCCATAGGCACATGGCACGGTCATGCTCCACAACCCCGAATTGGAACAAATGTCCAGTTCACACGCGGCAAAACGGTTTTCATGGTCACGCCGCGCGAGGTCCGGCACGATCTGCCAGGCGACTTCGGCTGCAATGTGCAATGCCTCCGGATCGTTCGCAATGACGGGCACACCCGCAGGTAGCAGGAAAAACGAGGCGGATATCAGCGTCGCCCATGCCCATAAATTCCGTAAGGGTCATGATATATCCGGTCTGGATGGGATCAGGGATGATCGGAATTCATGACAGCACCCGCTGGCCCGCGACCCGACGCAGCAATTCGCTATGGGGCGCATGGATGCGGCCACACAGCGCGTCACGATGGGCGCGTTCCAGCGGATTATGGGTGGACAGCCCGGCATTGCCCGCAAGACCCAGCAGGGCGGATGTAAAATCGGCCGCCGCATCGACCACGCGTGATTTTATCACGGCTGCATGTGCATTCAGTTCGGGCGGCGGGCATGTGGCCGTGACATCCGTAGCGTAAAGCCGCAGCAGCATGGTGTTCATGTGCAGCGTAATGGCGAAGCCCCCTACGGCGTCGCGCATGGCGGGCAGGGTCGAAAGCGGCGCGCCCAGATTGGATGGCACGCGGTTTTTCAGGAATTCCCCAAACCATGTCAGCGCGGACGTGGCGATGCCATTGTACAAGGCCCCCAGCAGTCCCGTATTCCAGAGCATGAGGATATTGCGTTCTGCCGGTGGCGTATCGGGCGCATGCAGGGCCAGCGCCGCATCGGGCGGAAGCACAACCTGCGTAAAGGTGACTTCATGGCTGTTGCTGGCGCGCATACCGATATGGTCCCAGTTTTCAATGACATGAATGCCCTCTGCAATAGTCGGGACCATGAACGTGCCCACCCTTGCCGGGTCTTCATCCGTGCGGGCGCGCACCAGCAGCCACGACAGGCCGGGAATGCCGGTGACATAGGCCTTGCGTCCGTTCAGCACCCACCCCCCGGGTGTGCGGGTCGCCACCGTACCGGGCAGACCGCCGCGCGATGCGGAGCCAAGATCGGGTTCCGCTAGCAGGATATTGGTCAGCCGGTCATGCTGTTCCTCTTCCATCCAGCGCACGAAATCACCGGAACCGAATTCATGGTGGGCAATCGCGGCCCGCACCATGTAATGGTTGACCATGACCAGCGCGGTGGAGGCATCACTCTGCGCAATCCGGCCCACGATTTCCTGCGCAACGCCAAGGGTAAACGGCGTGGGGCGATCGGGGGTGGAAATGCGCAGCGACAGCAGTCCCGCCTGACGCAGGTCGTCAATATTTTCCTGTGCAAAAATCCCGGTGCGGTCATGATGCGCCGCACGGGTGGCAAGGCGCGCCTGCAGATGCGTTGCCGCATCAAGGGCGTCATGTGCGGTGTGTCGTATCAGGCCCATGGCTCATGCCCCCCGCACAATGGACCGGATGTCCGGCACGGTCGGGATCAGATGCGCATGGAACAGGGTTGCCGCAATATCCTGCTGTTCTGTCACAACGGTCTGATCCAGCGGTGCGGGCTGCAACGCCAGTCGCGCCAGTGCATGGGTAATGATGGGACGGGACAGACCGGTACTGGCGGCAATATCCGCCGTCAGCGTATCGGCATGATCCGCCGCCCATTGCACGCAGTCCTGTCGCGCCTGCGCCAGCGCAATGAAGAAGTTACCCGGATCACGGTCCGCAAACGGCCGGCCGGCAATCAGGAACTGCCGGTTGGTCGTCACACCCTGTGCATCCACCAGCAGACGACTTTGCGTGTCCACCTGGGCCGCACTTAAATACGGATCCCATATCGCCCATGCATCCACCCGCCCGGTCTCGAACGCGGCGCGACCGGCGGCGGGCGGCAGATAGACAGGGCGGATATCTGCCCATGCAAGCCCCGCGCGCTGCAACAGCGCCAGCAGCAGGTAGTGCACGTTGGACCCACGATTCAGGGCAATCGTGCGTCCCTTCAGGTCTGTTGGTGTCTGAATGGGACTGCTGGCGGGCACCAGCACGCCTTCGCCATGCGGGGCAGGCGCCGAACAGCCGATATAGGCCAGCCCATCAGGCCATGCGGCCTGCGCCATGACCGGGGGTGCATTGCCGGTTTCGCCAATGTCTATGGCATCCGCAGCAAGCGCCTGCAGCAGTTGGGGACCGGCGATAAATTCGGACCACTGCACCCGCATCCCGTGCGGAGCAAGGGCGCGTTCCAGCAGCCCGCTATGTTTCAGCACCACCAGCGTACCGTACTGCTGGTAGCCTATGCGGATCGTGGCGTCCTGTGCCGCATGCGCCCGGCGAGACATCCACACGGGGCATGACAGCGCCATGCCAAGACCGGTCAGGAACGCGCGACGTGAATACCGTTTCATTGCAGGCTTACCTGTAACAGGGGTGGGGCGTATGCCGTCCGATGGATCCCAGCCGGTCGATGAATCGGGCCGGGGATGAATGGCATATTTAACAATATTAAACCGTTAATATGTATTTATGACATTATAAACGTAAATTCATATGTCAACGGGATATTCTCCTTCCGCCCGGGTTTTTGGCATGAGCATGCCGTGCGGATCACACGCCGATTCAGGGGCAACGCGGTCAGGATATTATATAACGATGGAATTTGTATAATTTAACGGCTATGTACTCGCCATACATAATACGATTTTTTTATGTTATATTTTACTTAAAAATATTATTTTAAAACAGTAATATAATAAAATTCAGGCACTTTCTTTAAACTATTTTTATGTGAAATTGCCCAGAATTCCCCCTCAATTCTCCATATAAAATCATAAAATATCGTTGTTATTTTATTGACTCATATATTGTCGTTGTTAGTGTGTGTGAAATGTAAATACGCATACAAAATAGTTTAAATATGCACGCAATCGAGGTCGCCATGACAGATCCGGTCCATCCTCCCCACGGTTTTTCCCCACGGATTGATGCGCTTGCGCACAGGCTGCGCCCGGTTTTCGCGCGCATTGCCGATGGCGCCATTGACCGCGAAGAAAACCGTATCCTGGCCCATGACGCGGTACGGTGGCTGCTGGATGCCGGTTTTGGCGCGCTGCGCGTGCCGGTGCGTTATGGCGGCAGCGGGGCCAGCCTGCCGGAAACCTTCACGCTTCTGGCCGAACTGGCCGAAGCGGATTCAAACCTGCCGCAGATCTTCCGTGCCCATTTCGCCTTTGTCGAAGGACGCCTGCATGAGGGGGACAGTCCACGCGCCGCATACTGGCTGGAACAGGTGGCGCAGGGTGCGCTGTTTGGCGCTGCCATGGCGGAACTGACGGACAGTACCGGCACCACTACCACCCTTGCGCCCGATCCGCAGGGGCAGTGGCTGCTGGATGGCACGAAATACTATTCCACCGGCACGCTTTATGCGTCGTGGATTGTTGCCGTCGCAACCGATGGAACGGACCGCATCCAGCTTGTCGTACCTGCCGACGCCCCCGGCGTGACACGCATTGATGATTGGGATGGTTTTGGCCAGCGCCTGACCGGCAGCGGCACGACACATTTCAAAAATGTTGCCGTGCCCGATGATCACATCATCAACCGCACGCCGCTTTCCGAATTCCCCACCAACGAATATTTCACCACCTATTACCAGCTTTTCCACCTTGCCACGCTGGCGGGGATCGGGCGGGCTATCGTGCGCGATGCGGTGGCTTTCGTGCGTCCGCGCACACGTACATTCGGCGTTCCCGGGCAGGTGGCGCAGCGCCATGACCCGCTGGTGCAGGGCGTGGTAGGACGCCTGTCCGCCCTGTCATTTTCAGCCGATACACTGGTGGAAAAAGTGGCATGGACGCTGGAAGCTGCCTTCCCGCAATGGGCGGCGGGGCACGAAAATGGCCCGGCCTTCGATACGGCGCAGGTACGCGCCTATCAGGCGCAGCAGATCGTGGCAGGCCAGGTGCTGGAAGCAGCGACGCTGCTGTTTGAGGTGGGCGGGGCCTCGGCCACCAGCACGTCACGGCGGCTGGACCGTCACTGGCGCAACGCCCGCACGCTGGCGTCGCATAACCCATTGGTCCAGCGGCAGCGTGAACTGGGTGACCTTGTGCTGAATGGCACGGCATTCGGTTCGCGCTGGCGCGATCGGACCGCGACCGTCACCCAGCCTGTCTCCACCAATGCGCAGCAGGAACACGCGGCATGACAACACAACCCAAGCAGTTGCACGTCAACCTGTTCGAAATGGCCTGCGTCAGCCATATCGTGCACGGCATGTGGCGTGCGCCGGGTAACAACCGGCACCGGTTCGGGGAAATGGCGTACTGGCTGGAAGTGGCGAAACTGGCGGAAGAAGGCCTGTTTGACGCGATCTTCCTGGCGGATGTCATCGGCACCTATGACCGCTTTGGCGATGGCACGGCCGCCGCCCTGCGCGAAGGGTTGCAGATTCCCAACCTCGATCCCCTCATGCTGGTGCCCGCCATGGCGGCGGTGACGAAAAACCTCGGCTTTGGCGTCACGTTTTCCACAACGTATGAACCGCCCTTCGCCTTCGCCCGGCGCATGGCGACACTTGACCTGCTGACCGAAGGCCGCGTGGGGTGGAACATCGTCACATCCTACCTGCGCAGTGCGGCGCGCAATTTCGGCATGGAGGACGAAATCCCCCATGACCAGCGTTACGCCATCGCGGATGAATACCTCGATGTCCTGTACAAGCTGTGGGAAGGCAGTTGGGATGATGATGCCGTCGTCAATGACGTGGCATCCGGTATTTACGCCAATCCCGATGCCGTCAGGCCCATCAACCATGACGGGCGACACTTCCGCGTGGCGGGACCGCATCTTGTCTCGCCCGGTCGGCAGCGCACGCCAGTACTGTTTCAGGCAACCGGGTCGCCAGCGGGACTGGAATTCGCGGCCCGTCATGCGGAAGTCGTGTTCATTGGCGGCCAGACGACGGAAGCAGTGCGCGAAAACATTGCCCGCACGCGCGAACGCGCGCGCGCCCATGGCCGTAATGGCAATGACATCCGTTTTATTGTCATGGCTGGCATCATTGCCGATACAACGCAGCAGCTTGCTGAAAAGAAACTGGAAAAATACCGCCAGTATTACAGCGTCGAGGGCGCGCTGATCCACGCACAGGCCGAGATCGACCTGCGCCGCTATCCCGAAGATGCGCATATTGGCGACATCCTGAAACGTGAGGGCGTGCCATTTGGCAATATGGGCCGGCGTTTTCGCCCCGAACAGACGGTTGGCAGCGCGCTGCGCCAGATCGCATCGTTTGATGAAGGGCGCTTCTTTGTCGTGGGCACGCCTGACAAAATTGCCGATGAAATCGAACGCTGGCTGGATGTTGACGGAATAGATGGCATCAACCTGCGCCAGTACCACACATTCGAGACCGCGCGTGACTTCATTGACCTGATCGTGCCCGAACTGCAGCGGCGCGGGCGGTACCGCACGGCCTACACCCCGCGCGAAACCCTGCGCGAACGCCTGTTCACGCCGGGGCAGCCGCATCTGCCCAACCGTCATTTCGGCAGCCGGTACCGTGATCCCGCAGCGCTGCATGCACCGGCTGAACCGCTTTTTCCCCACGAAACATTTTCCAAGGCCTCGTAACCATGTCCTATGCAGCTCCTGACAAGATCAATGTGCTGTGGTTCCTGCCCACCCATGGCGACAGCCGCTACCTTGGCACGCAGAAGGGCGGCAGGCCGGTTGACCTGCCGTACCTGCAGCAGGTGGCAAAGGCTGCCGATACGCTGGGATATTACGGTGTCCTGATCCCGACGGGACGCAGTTGCGAGGATAGCTGGGTTGTCGCCTCTGCCCTCGCCCCCGTGACCGAACGGCTGCGTTACCTGATCGCGGTCAGGCCGGGCCTGCTGTCACCCACACTGGCCGCGCGCATGACCGCGACACTGGACCGTTTTTCCAACGGACGGCTGCTGATCAATATCGTGACTGGTGGCGACCCGGCGGAAAACGCAGGCGACGGCCTGTTTGCCGACCATGCCACGCGCTACGAAATCACGGACGAATTCCTGGATATCTACCGCGCGCTACTGCGCGGCGAGAGTGTCAATTTTGAAGGAAAGCACTTTACCATAAAGGACGGCCGCCTGCTGTTCGCGCCGTACCAGAATGACGGGCCGCCGCTGTATTTTGGGGGATCATCGGAAGCGGCTGCCCATGTCGCCGCAAAATCGGTGGACAAATACCTGACATGGGGCGAACCCCCGGCACAGGTGGCGGAAAAGATCAGTCATGTGCGCAAACTGGCCCATGCGCAGGGACGCGAGGTATCATTTGGCATCCGGCTGCATGTCATCGTGCGTGAAACGGCGGAGGAGGCATGGCATGAAGCCGACCGCCTGATCAGCCATCTCGATGATGCCACCATTGCCAAGGCCCAGAAGGTCTTCGCCCGCATGGATTCCGTGGGTCAGTCACGCATGAGCGCCCTGCACGGCGGCCAGCGCGACAGGCTGGAAATCAGTCCCAACCTGTGGGCAGGCGTGGGCCTGGTGCGTGGTGGAGCCGGGACCGCGCTGGTGGGGGATCCCGATACGGTGGCGGAGCGGATTGATGAATACCGCAGGCTGGGCATCGATACGTTCATTTTCTCCGGCTATCCGCATCTGGAGGAAGCCTACCAGTTCGGTGAACTCGTGCTGCCCAACCTGCCGACCACACACCCCGTGCGCGGGGCGTCGGACCTGAACAACATGGGGCCGTTTGGCGAAACCATCGCGGGTGACCATCGTCCGACCCGCGCCGCCTGATGACAGGAGCCGTGCCATGCCCGTTTCCCCCCACATTCCCCATATCGCCATTATCGGCGGCGGGTTCAGCGGTGCGGCGCTGGCGTGGCACCTTGCGCGCGACACCAGCACGCCAAGACGTATCACCGTGTTCGAACCGCGCCCCTTTCTTGGCGCGGGGCTGGCCTATGGCGCGACCGACCCACAGCACCGGGTAAACGTGCCAGCAACCCGCATGAGCATCGATACCAGCCAGCCCGATGATTTCGCCAGATGGATCGGGCAGACGGATGCGCTGGCCAATGACCCGGCAGCCTTCAGGCCGGATGGCAGTGCGTTTCCCGCCCGTGCCATATTCGGTCGCTACGTGGCCAACCGGCTGGCACCGGTGCTGCATGCGGGTGTGGTGACGCACCTGCGCCACAAGGTGGCGGGCGTATACAGATCGTCTGTTGGCCACTGGATCATTACGGATGTCATGGGGCAGGCTACGGCCGCTGATATTGTGGTCATCGCCACCAGTCACCCTGCGCCACAGCCTCCGAAGCTGCTGCGTGACCTGCACCTGCATGAGGGCCGTCATCCCGTTCTGGTCACCAATCCATGGCAGGCTGGGGCGCTGGAGGATATCCGTGTGTCTGACCGTGTCCTGATCGTTGGCACGGGGCTGAGCATGGCGGATGCCGTCGTCACACTGACGGCACGCGGGCATGATGGCAAGATTACCGCCATTTCCCGGCGTGGACAGCGTTCGCATGGACATGCGGCACATGCCGTTGACCCGGTGGGGCAATTCATCTCCCCACCGTCGCGCACGATGGGCCATCTGCTGCGTCGCGTGCGTCATGCGCTGGCCGCCCATCCTGACCAGCCATGGCAGGCCATATTTGACCGGCTGCGAGAACAGGCGCCCGATATATGGGCCGCCCTGCCACTGCCCGAACGCAGGCGGCTGATCCGGCACCTGCGGCCGTTCTGGGATACGCACCGTTTCCGTATCGCGCCACAGGCTGAAGACGTGCTGCATGCGCGCGAACGTGCCGGCACGCTGGACATCACGGCCGCACGGCTGGCCGCCGTACAGGTGAAGCGGGACCGTTTTGTCACGACCCTTCGCCATGGCAACACCGTGTGGGGCGGGACGTATGACACCATCATCACCACGACGGGACCGGCGCATGACGCCATCATCCATACCGTGCCGTACATACGCGAACTGGCAGCTGCCGGTCTGGTGGAAATGGATGCAACCGGGCTGGGCCTGCATGTGGATGCGCTGGGGCGTGCCTGTGTCGGCAGCGGACATGAAGACACCCTGTTCGTGGCGGGACCACTGGCGCGCGGGCGGTTCGGGGAACTGATGGGGCTGCCCGAAGTCACGCGTCATGCCGAAAAGCTGGCTGTCATCATAAGCGCGCTGTCGGCGTCGCTTCCCATTGTCCATTACCCTGAAAAAGAACGGGCAACGACATGACCACATTGGCGCAGACCCATCATGACCGTCCCGTCGTGCGCGATGCGGATGACATATCCGCCCTTGTAAATGCGGGCCCGCGGGCGGGCAGCCATGCACGCATGGTTGTAGCCCTGGCACTGGGGGGTGTGTTTCTGGATGCATATGACCTGACCACCCTGTCATGGGGCATTTCGGATGTGCAGACGCATTTTGGCCTGTCCGCGTTCCAGACCGGACTGGTGGCAGCCGCACTGAATGCCGGAACCATCGTGGGCAGCCTGGCTGGCGGATGGCTGACGGACCGCATCGGGCGGTACGCCGTATTCATGGCCGATATGGTGTGCTTTGTCATTGCAGCCCTGGTGGCGGGGGCAGCACCTACGGCCGGCATCCTGATCGCGGCGCGTTTCGCCATGGGGTTCGGGGTGGGCATGGACCTGCCGGTGGCGATGGCGTTCCTGTCGGAATTCTCGCGGCTGGAGGGACGGGGCAGCAAGGCGGCCCATGCGGCAGCGTGGTGCCCGACATGGTACGCCGCGTCATCCGCGTGCTTCGTGATCGTATTTGCCCTGTCTTATGTGCTGCCAGCGGGCCATCCCGACTGGCTGTGGCGGGCATCGCTGGCGTTTGGCGCGGTCCCGGCACTGATCATCATTGCGGTGCGCGGGCGATACATGAGTGAATCCCCCGTATGGATCGCCCGCCGGGGTGACCTGCAGCGTGCGGCTGACATCCTGCGCCGGTCGTACGGAATTAACCCTGTCGTCCGTGCCATGCCGGGACAGGCGCCGGTGGTCATGCAGGCCGATCCATGGCGGCTGGTACGACGGCCGCTACTGCAGCGCGGGCTGATGGTTGTCAGCATGACGCTGATCAGCAGCATGTCCTACAATATCATCATATTCGGCCTGCCCACGCTGCTGGTATCCATCATGCATGCCAGTCCGGTGCAGGTCGTGGTGATTTCCATCATCCTCAACCTGGCCGTGGCCTTTCCCGGCGGCCTGCTGGGCGTGCGTCTGACGCGCAGTGTGCGCTCCCGGCCCATTATCCTGGCGGGATATCTCATGCAGGTGGCCGGGATCGGGGCGCTGGCCCTGACCGGCATGCCGCATGGGACGACGGGCATCATCGTTGCCCTTGCCGGTTTTGCCGCCTTCCTGTTCGCGCAGGGATTCGGGCCGGGATGCCAGCTTATGGTCTATCCCACCCTTAGCTATCCCACTGAACTGCGGGGACTGGGCATAGGTATCGCACGGCTGGTTTCAGGCATTGGCGGCACGCTTATCCTGCTGTCCTTCCCGTGGATGAATATACACCTTGGCCCCGCGCTGTTCTGGGTGGTGCTGGTGGCGCCGCTGGCGGGTGTGGTGATTGCCTTTTTCTCGCGCTGGGATGTGTTCGGCTACGACCCCGACATGGACCCCGCATTGCGCCCGCAGGCCCCACCCGTACGGCGGGACACGGTTCCGGATACGAGCGACCTGCTGTTTTCCACTGATATCAGGAACTGATTGACCATGACCAATGTCATTGCGCCGTTTGGCTATGACTCATCTGATGAAACGGCCGTCAGTGCCGACCTGTTTCGCAACGGCATGGCGGCGTTGCCGGGCGCGGTTACGGTCGTGACGACGGACGGCCCGCATGGACCACACGGCTTTACGGCATCGGCGGTATGCAGCGTATCGGATACGCCCCCGACGCTGCTGGTGTGCATCAACCGCACCACCAGCGCACATCCCTATATCCTGAAACATGGTGTGCTGGTCATCAATGTCCTGCATGAGGCGCAGCACGAACTGTCAAATACCTTCAGCAGTCGGTCGCGATCCATGGCGGAACGTTTCGCGACAGCCAAGTGGCATACGGGCCTGACCGGTGCGCCAGTTCTGGATGATGCGCTGGTCAGCTTTGACTGCCGCATCCGTGAAATCCGTGATGTGGGAACGCATACGGTCGTCATTGCGCATGTGGTTGATGTCATCGTGGGCAATGATGATGTCCGCCCGGCCCTTGTCTGGTTCAACCGGCAGTACAGCCGCGTCATTCCCAAATAAAAATAAAATTTCCCGGATGCTGTCTTTATTCAAAGAGATAACGTTTTCTGAAAAAAGCTTCACCAAAAAACTTCCTTACGATTTCCGGAATATTCCATGGACAATATTTCGAAATAGTCCATGGGACGTTTCCGTTCAGGAAACAGTAAAATGTGTACACGATAACAACTAATGAAATGAAGAAAAAATATTCACAAAATAATCATGCACATGCATGCATTCATGGAATCATTCCCAATGACACGGATATCCGTACACCCCCCGTCTGACAGATATCTTTTCCGATCCCGTCTCCTGTCACGTCGGACGACAGTCTTGGTCGGTTCCTCCCTGCTGGGTCTTGCGCCTGGCGCGTTTGCAGCGGACACCGTGGCGCCGTCCGCCTTGCCACATAGCCATGAAACGCAGCATGTCCGGCCCGCGCGGCAGAACGTGGCACCCGCTGCGCCCGATCAGGCAGCCCCTTCACCTGCACGACCGGAAGTCATTTCCGTCTCGCGCCATCGCCTGTCACCCGCATCCCGGGCAGAGTCACGCCTGGCATCCATTCCCGGCGCAACCAGCGTGATTGACGCGCAGAAAGTGTTGAAGGGCCGTAACTTCACCAATGCGGATGCCCTGTCATTCCAGCCCGGCGTATTCGCACAGTCCTCGGGCGGGGGGGATGGCATACGCCTGTCAATTCGCGGGTCGGGCATTGCCACCGGCACCAATTACTTCCGCTCCGGCCTGCTTATGATGTTTGACGGTCTGCCAGTAACCACGCCCGCTGGCACGCCCTATGAACTGTTTGAGCCGCTGGGCCTGCGTTATACCGAGGTACTACGCGGGGCGAATGCTTTCGATTATGGTGGCATGCAGCTTGGTGGCGCGCTGAATTACGTGTCCATGACCGGATATGACGCACAACGTTATCAGGCCCGTGTCGAAGCGGGCAGCTTTGGCTACGTCAAGGAACAGCTCAGTTCCGGCGGCGTATTTGGCAAGTTTGATTATTATATTAGCGCCACCAATTCATATCGCGGCGGCTATCAGGACAATACAAAGGCAACCAGTTTCGGGCTGAACGCCAATTTTGGCTACCGTTTCAATGACCGCGT
>NZ_JBXAYQ010000014.1:0-78006 GCF_057359305.1 Komagataeibacter ossonobensis
TGATAAAAAAGAAAAGTTTTTGGGTGTCGCCTTTTTTTCAAAAAGGCGGCGTTCTTCGAAGCTTTTTGAAAAAGCGTCACCAGAAACTTTCTCTTACGTCCCGAAATAGTTCTGGCGCAGTTCACGCCGCACGAAATCAAGGAAAAACCGCGTGCGCGAGGGCAGGTGCGCGCGCGAGGGATAGACGGCATACAGCGTCACGTCCTCCCATGCATAGGTGCTGAGACATTCGATCAGACGACCGCATTTCAGGTCATCGGCAATATCCCAAAGTACCTTCAGCGCAATGCCCCGCCCGTTTACCGCCCAGTCATGCACGACCTCGCTGCTGGATGTGGCAAGCCGGGGTGTGACGTGGATTTCCTTGCGCACCTTGCCGTCCAGATAGGCCCATTCATTGAATATGCGCTGGCGGCGGATCAGGCAGATGCAGTCATGTTTCAGCAGGTCATGCGGTGTGGCGGGCAATCCCTTGCGCGCGACGTAATCAGGGGACGCGCACACCACGCGGCGGCTGTTGATCAGGCTGGTGGTCATGACTTCCTGATCCGATGGCATGCCGGGGCGGATGGCAATATCCAGACCATCATCGATCACATCCAGTCCCGCATCCGACAGGGTCAGGTGCACGGTGACATCGGGATACTGCCCGACAAAGGCGGCCACCACGCCAGCCAGCAGCTTGCGCCCGATTTCCGATGGCACGCCCACGCGCAGCAGGCCGTGCGGGATACCGGCGCGCGCGGTCAGTTCGGCCTCGGCTTCCTCCACTTCCTGCATGATCCTGACTGCGTGCTCATGCAGGCGCTGGCCTTCTGCCGTCAGGGCGAAATGGCGCGACGTGCGCGTGACCAGACGCGTGCCCAGACGGGTTTCCATGGCGCTCAGGCGGCGGCTCATGGCGGCAGACGACATGCCCATGGCGCGTGCGCACCCGGCAATACTGCCCGATGCGGTCAGGATGCAGAAAAACTTCAGGTCACTGATTTCATCCGGCATAAGGCGTCCCATGATTGCGTCTGGCGTACGGTTGGCGTGCAATCGTATGCCCTACACGAAGATGTGCAGATCCGTATCCTGCGCACTCTTCAACTGTTATCGCAATATCGGGTTCTTATGTCGGATACAGTCCAGTCCACCTGTCACACTTCCCTCAAAACAGCGCTGTCAGGCAGGGAACTTCTGGATTGTCCAGTTCTGAACAAGGGGAATGCATTCGACAGCCGTGAACGTGACCTGTTTGGATTGCATGGCCTGCTACCCGCACGCATTGCAACGCTGGAAGAACAGGCCGACCTTGCCCGTGCGCGGCTGGCGGCGCTGCCGGACAACTTTTCGCGACATATTGCGCTGCGCGAAATCCAGGACAGGAATGAAACGCTTTTCTACGCCATTATCGATCAGGCGCTGGAGGCGTGGCTGCCCGTCATCTACACACCCGCGATTGGCCGGGCCTGTCGGGAATTCAGCCATATCTGGACCCGCCCGCGCGGCCTGTTCCTGAATTACACGGACCGGGGCCGCATTGCCGAAATCCTGTCAGACCCGCAATGGGACGGGGTGCGCGTGATCGTGGCCAGTGATGGCGGCAGCATCCTTGGCATTGGCGATCAGGGGGCCAATGGCATGGGCATCCCCATTGGCAAGCTGTCGCTCTATACCGCCTGCGGCGGCCTGGACCCGGCGCGCGCGCTGCCCATCTTGCTGGATGTCGGTACGGATAATGCCACCTTGCTGGAAGACCCGGAATATATCGGCTGGCGGCACAAACGCGTGCGTGGGGCGGATTATGACGCTTTCATTGCCGAATTCGTGGCAGCCGTTAATGCGCGCTGGCCCGATATTGCCCTGCATTGGGAAGACCTGTCGGGTGCGGACGCGCTGCGGATCCTGCGTCGCTATCGTGGCGGGATGTGCACCTATAATGACGATATCCAGGGTACGGCCGGGGTGACGGCGGGTGCGCTGCTGGCCGCGATCCGTGCCGGTGCGGCCCCGCTGGCGCAGCAGCGGATCGTCATTTTTGGCGCAGGTGGCGCGGGTTGCGGCATTGCCGACCTGCTGGCGCAGATGATGGTGACTGACGGCATGACGCCTGAGGAGGCCAACGGCCGTTTCTTCATGGTCGATATCAATGGTCTCGTGCGCACGGGCATGGACGGCGTGACCGAAGGCCAGCGTCCCTTCGTACAGCCTGCTGATATCGCGGCAACGTGGAATGTGGCTGATCCCGCCCATGTCACGCTGGCCGAGGTGATGGAAAATGCCCGTCCCACCATGCTGATCGGCACATCGGGACAAGGTGGCGCCTTTACGCGTGATATCGTAGCCCCCATGGCGCGGCAGTCGGTGCGTCCGGTCATTTTCGCCCTGTCCAACCCCACCGCCAATATCGAGGCAACGCCCGCCGACCTGCTGGAATGGACGGGGGGACGTGCGATCATCGGCACAGGTGGTCCATTCGCCCCGGTGGAGTATGATGGACGCCAGCGTCCGGTGGACCAGATCAACAATTCCTATGTCTTTCCCGGCGTGGGTCTTGCGGTAGTGGCAGGTGGCATCACGCGCATGACGGATGGCATGTTCCTTGCCGCGGCCCATGCGCTGGCGGGGCTTTCGCCCGCCACCGGGGCGGATGATCAGGCGACAGCGCCCCTGCTGCCGCCCGTATCCGAACTGCGCACCGTGGCCATGGCCGTGGCCCGGGCCGTGATCCGGCAGGGACAGGCGGAAGGGGTTGTTGCCCCCCAGGCATCGCCCGAAACGCTCGAGGCCGCGCTGAATGATGCCGTGTGGACCGCACGGTACCGCCCGTATGAAAAGGCGCCCTCTGCCCGCTAGGCCTGCCTGAGACAATTTTCATGGGCAAACGGCTTCCATAAGGGGAAGTAAAACGTGTCCGCCATGCCATGACGGGCAGGATCAGATGAATATTTCCCGTTTCATGCCCGATCCGGTCATGCGCTGGCCGGTGGGTAGGGACATGCTGCGCTGGCTGTTCTGTCCCACGCCACAGGCGGTGGCGTTCGCGCTGCGCAATACCATTGCCTCCATCGTGGCGCTGGCCATTGCGCTGTGGATGGAACTGGACAGCCCGCAATGGGCGGTCGCCACCGTATGGTCGGTGGCGCAGGTGCGCCGGGGCGAAAGCATGTCCAAGGCGCGATGGCGTATCGTAGGTACGCTGGTCGGTGCTGTCGCGGCCGTGGTGTTCATTGCCGCCTTTCCACAGCAGTCATGGCTGTTCTTTCCCGCCGTGGCGACATGGATCGGGCTGTGCAGTTTCCTTGCCACGTTCTGCCTGAACTTCCGTTCCTATGCCTTCGTGCTGTCGGGCTATACCTGCTCGATCATTGCGGTTGCGGCGGCATCCGCACCGGACAACGTGTTTTTCATCGGCATTTCACGCGCCACCTATATTATCCTTGGCGTGGTGTGCGAGGCGGGGATGGCCATGCTGTTCACCGTCAGCCTGTCCACGCGCGCTCAGGCCACCATGGTGGCGCAGGTGGAAAACGTGCTGCATCGTCTGGGCACGCTGCTGCGCGAAATCGTGTTGCATGACCGTGACACGCTGGTCCATGCCGGTGAGTTTTCGGACATGGTGGTATCGGTCCATCAGGGGCTGGAATTCCCGGCCATCGAAATGGGGCGGCAGGTGCATGCGGGCGATCACGCGCGCGCCGTACTGGCGGAGGTCTCGATCCTTGTCACCCGCCTTGTCGGCCTGTCCGGCGGGGCGGAGCGCGCCATGCTGGCCGATGACGGAGTGTTGGCGGATACACGGGGGCAATTGCTGCATCTATGTGACCGGCTGGCGGCCTGCCGGTTGAAATCCGGAGCGCTGGACGGCGTGCAGGCGCAGGTCACGCACCTGCGCACCCTGTTTGAACGGCGCGCGGCGTATGGTGAACAGGAAACGGCCCGCATTACCCATGGCGTACTTGCGGCCACGATGGATGATCTGGAAACGGCGCTGGATCACTGCCACGCCATTTTCAGCCCGCCAGCGCATGACCGTTTCCGCTTCCATCTGGGTGGCCACCGCGATATCCGGCTGGCGTTGTATAACGGGTTGCGTGGCGCCGCCGCCATCATGCTGGCGGCTTTCGTTTACGAATGCACGGCGTGGCCCGGCGGCATGGGGTTCATCGCCATTACCACGCTGGTCTGCGGGCTGTTTGCCACGCGTGAAAATCCGGTTGTGGGCACGACGCGGTTTCTGTCGGGGGCGGTATGGTCGGCTGTTGCCGCGGGCACCCTTGACCTGTGGATCCTGCCTTATCTTACGGATTACGAGGAATTCGCCTTCGTGCTGGGCATATTCCTGTTCGTGGGCGGGCTTGCCAAATGTAACCGGGGCACGGCGGGGGCGGCTGCGGCCTATGGACTGCTCATGCCCAACCTGCTCATGCCCGGTAACCAGAGCCGGGTGGATGAAATCACATTCTTGAATGGTGCCTTCCACACGGTGCTGGCGGTGGGGCTGAGCGTGCTGGTGTTCCGGCTGGTCCTGCCATTCCGCGCGCGGGACGAACGGCTGCGTTTTGGCATGCATATACGTGGTGAACTGCGGCGGCTGTGCCTTGTGCCCCTGCCGCCATCGCCACAATGGTGGATTGGCACCAGCGTAGACCGGATCGGGCGCATGGTGCGCCATGCCGCACAGGAAAGGGACCGCAGCGCTGCCGCCGGGATCCGGCTCATGCTCATGTTTTCTTCCGTCGGGCTGAATATCCTGCTGCTGCGCCAGCTCAAGCGGCAGCGACGCGATACGGTATCGGACGTCATTACCGAACTGTTGCGTGTGCTGGTGCGCTACCGGCCGGTCAGCCCGCGCGGCATCGCCATGGTCCGGGCCACGCGCAGGCGGCTGGCCCATATGGAAAAGGCCGATCCCGGCAATGCCAGGCTGCTGGAGGTGCTGGCCTGCCTTGACGGGATCAGCCGCACGGCTTCGGCCTGCGTGACCGCCATGGCGGCGGGAGTGGAATAATGCCTGTTATATCCGGGAATGATAAAGGTTTTCTGGGTGTCTCCTTTTGTCAAAAAGGCGGCCTTCCTGGTAGCTTTTTGAAAAAAGCTTCACCAAGAACGTCTTTGTTTTTCAGCCTTTTTTCCGGCGTGGCTGGGGCAGGGGATAACGGCTTTCCCATCCACCGCCCAGCGCGCGATACAGATGGGTGACGGAAGTCGAGACCGCGACATCCGCCTCGACCAGGCGGGACTGCGTATCGAGCAGCCGGTCCTGCATTTCCAGCACATTCAGGAACGCAGCCGAACCTTCGGTGTACTGGCGCTGCGCGGTGCGCACGGCAATCTGGTTCTGCTCCACGGCGGCGGCCAGCCGGTCGCGCTGGTTCTGCGCTGATGACAGGTCGGCCATCGCGTCATCGATTTCCTGCCATGCCTTGAGCATCGTGCGCTGCAGCATGATGGCGGCTTCCTTCTGCTGTGCCTTGCGCAGGCGCAACTGGCCCGTCAGCCGACCGCCCTCGAATATGGGAAAGGTCGCGGTCGGGCCAAAACCGTACTGGCGCGATGCCCAGCTTCCCAGCCCGCTGAACTGCAGCGCCTGCACATCAAGGCTGCCCGACAGCGTCACGCGCGGGAAGAAATCGGCAATGGCGACGCCAATGCTGGCGGTGGCGGCATGCAGCCGTTCTTCCGCCATGCGAATATCGGGCCTGCGCTCCGCCAGTTGCGATGGCAGCCCTGCCGGAATTTCACGCGGCACCGGCGGCACGCCGCCGCCAGGCCCAAGGTTCTGGGTCAGTGCGCCGGGTTCGCGGGCGACCAGAAAGCTCAGGGCGTTGAGCAAATGCGTTTCCTGATCCTGCAGCACCGGAAGGCGGGAGCGGAATTCCTCGTACTGGCCCGATGCATCGGCCACGTCCATGCGGGTCGCGGCCCCTTCGTCCAGGCGGCGCGTGGTCAGGTGCAGCGTATGGCTGGCCAGGTCGATGTTCTGCCGGACAATGGCCATGCGTGCCTGTACGCCGCGCAGGTCAAGGTAATCCTGCGCCGTTTCCGCCATGAGTGAGACCATAAGCCCCCGGCGCATGTCCTCGGTCGCGTGCATGGCGGCGGTGGCGGCTTCGACCTGACGGCGCACATGTCCCCACAGGTCCACTTCCCACGCTGCATTCATGCCGTACTGCGGCAGGTTGAAGGACGGATTGCCGATCGAACCGGGCATGGCCGTGGGACCAAAGCCCTGCGTGCCGCTGGCGATCGTGCCGGCGCCCTGCTGCTCCATGGTGCCCAGCAGGCCCAGTATGCCATTGGTGCTGGCGCGTTCGCGGGCATAGGAGGCATTGGCTTCGGCATGGGGAAACTGGGCCGCACTTGCGATACGGCGTTCGGCCATGCTCTGGGCAAAGCGCCATGATGCGGCTTTCAGGTCAAGGTTGTCCTGCGCCACCTGTGTTTCCAGCGCGGTCAGGGTGGCGTCATTGAAAATGGTCCACCACTGCGCGTCTGTCTTCGCATCAGTGACGTGGCTTTCGGCAGGCGGCAGGCTGTCATGCCATGTCGCAGGCGCTGGCTGGGGTTTGCGGTGATAGTTGGGGCCAACCGTGCAGCCGGTGGCAATCAGTGCGATCATGCCAAAGGTCAGCAGGGCGCGCGGATGGCGTGCGGCGTGCGGGATGTTACTGCCAGACATAGCGGGCCTCCGTCGCGTGGGGGCCGTCAGGCGGGGTTACGGTATCAATGCGGGCTTCGACCGACATGCCGACACGCACCAGCCCCGCCAGCGTCTGTCCGGGGTCGAACACCAGCTTGACGGGAATACGCTGCACCACCTTGGTGAAGTTGCCGGTGGCGTTGTCCGGCTGGATCGGGGCGAAGGCAACGCCGGTGGCGGGGGCCAGGCTGTCCACGTGGGCATGCAGCGGGTGGCCGGGAAAGGTATCGACCCATATGGTCGCGCGCTGCCCGGTGCGGACATGGGTCAGCTGCGTTTCCTGAAAATTGGCCAGCACGTAGGCCGCCTGTGTCGGCACCACCGCCAGCAGGGCCGTGCCCGCATGGACATAGGCCCCCACGCGCACGCCACGTTCACCCACCACGCCTTCGACCGGGGCGGGGATGGTGCAGTAGGACAGGTTCAGTGCTGCCGTATGTTCGCGCCCGCGTGCCTGTTCCAGTGCGCCCTGTGCATGCAGCAGGCGCGCGCGCAGGACCGCGACCTGATCGGCTTCAGCTTCGACCGCGGCGTTGTCGTGGTCAAGACGGGCCTGCGCTTCCAGCAGGCGGGCGGCACTGTCCTGGTTCTGCTCCTGCGTGCCGGACCCGTCCGCCGACAGGTTACGGTACCGCCGCGCATTCTGCTGGGCAAAGATAAGCTGCGCCTGATCTGCGCTGACGCTGGCATGCGCCTGCGCGATCAGGGCCGACTGGCGCACCAGCTCGGCCTCAAGGTTCGCAACGTCGCCCTGTGCCGCTTCCCGCTCACCCCGTGCTGTCTCCAGCGCGGCCCGGTAATCCTCGTCCTCGATATGGGCCAGTTCCTCGCCGGGGTGGACGGCCTCGTTATCCTGCGCGATCACGCGGTCGATGCGGCCGGGCACCTTCGGCGCCACGGTGGTGAAATCCGCCGTGACATAGGCATCATTGGTATATTCGCTGGTGCCGTTACCCGATACAAGCCGGTCGGCGGTCCATGCGGCCGCAACCAGGACAATGACCGTGGCGCCAGCCAGGATGATGGGTTTCTTGTGGGGCATTGCTTTGGACCCGATCATTCAGTGTGCGGCAGGTGCGGGGACCGGCGCACGCGGGGGGTAGATACGTCCGGGCAGGATTGCCGTCAGGACAAGGAAAAAGGCGCAGATCCACATGACCAGCAGATAGATGTCCGCCAGCGCCAGCACGGTGGCCTGTTCATGTACGTAGGTATGGAAGATCTGCAGCGCGTTGCGCGCCACATGCCCCGCATCGGGCGACGTGGCCGCGATCTGCCCGGCAATGGGGTCGCCCATGCCCGACAGCGCCGTGCCGTGTGTGCCATGCAGGTCCAGCAGCATGGTAGAATGATACTGCTCGCGCCGGCGCAGCATGACTTCGAACAGGGCGGTGGCGATGGCGTTGGCCATGCCCTTGAGCATGTTCACCATGCCCGAGATCATCGGCCCGTCCGCAGGCCCCAGCCCCAGCGCTGCAAGCATGAGGGTGGGGATGACCACCATCGGCTGCCCGAAGACCTGCAGGATCTGGATGACCATGAAATTGTCGCGCACCCAGTCCGGCGTCAGCCACGTGCCCAGCCATGCCGCAACACCAAGGCAGATTAGCCCGATGGCCAGCACGTACCGGCAGTCCACCGCGCGGAGATTGCACAGTGCCGCCGTCAGCGGCAGCAGGATTAGCTGCGGCAATGCGACCACCAGCGCCACGGGTGCTGCCTGAATGGGCCGGTAGCCACGGATATCGGCAAGGTAGGTGAACGGGATTTCCGTCATCAGCCCGCAGATCATGAGTGACGCCACCAGCGTCAGCAGGGATGCGGCGATATTGCGGTTACCCCAGAACTGGATGCGGAAGAACGGGCTGTGGTGGAACCATTCATGCGCCAGGAAGGCAATGAACAGCGCCCCGCCCCAGAATGTCAGGTGCGTGATGACGGGGGAGCGGAACCAGTCCAGCCGGTCGCCCTGATACAGCACCGTCACCACGCACATGATGGCCGGAACCCCCAGCATGAACCCACGCCAGTTGAAGTTGCGGAACCGTTCCCAGTGCGACGGATCGCGCGGCAGCCCCCAGCCGATCATCAGCACCGCCACCGCGCACAGCGGCAGCGTTTCCCAGTACAGCCACCGCCAGCCGACATGTTCGAACCACATCGCCTCCAGCGGGCCGCCAAGGTTGGGGCCAAAGGTCGCACTCATGGCATACCCGCCAATGCCGAACACCCGCAGCGGGGCAGGCAGGTATTTGAGCATGACGGTCATGAGGATGGGCGGCAGGCACCCCGCCGACAGCCCCTGTGCCGCGCGCAGGATGCACAGCGTGGTCATGTCGGGCATGTAGGGTGCGGGAATGGCCAGCAGTCCCAGCAGCGCCGTCATGAACAGGGTAAAGCGGTAGATGGAAAACGTGACGTAGAACCACGGCGTGAACGCCATCGCCGCGATGTTGAAACATTCATAGATGGAAATGAACCACGTGCCTTCATCGTGGCCGATATGCATCGCCCCACGGATATCGGGCAGGCCGATTTCCGTGATGTGTTCATTGAAACCGGCGACATGCACGGCCAGCAGAACCCCAAGGCACCCCACGACCGTGCGGATGCCAAAGGGCGGGATATAGGAAGGGGCGGCGTGGGCGGCGTTCACATTTATCTGTCCCGATGGGAAAACAGACACATGATCGGCGCGGGGGGCGTGCGCGAATACCCATGATCGCGTAAGGTGACACTTTCATTTTGCGGATTGGTCAAATCCGTTTTTTCAGGATAATCGGGACGGCTGCATTCCGGTTTCAGTGTAGGGAAGACACGCAGGGTCATGAGGAAACGCTACGATCTCGACCTACTGCGCAGTCTTCAGGCCCTGATCGAGGAAGAAGGCGTCTCCCACGCCGCGCGCAGGCTGCAGGTGAGCGAGGCCGCCATGAGCCGTACCCTCGCCAAACTGCGCGTGGTCTTTGGCGATCCCATCCTGGTGGCGTCGGGGCGCAGGCTGGTCGCCACCACCTTTGCGCTGGGGATCCGTGAACGGGTGCAGGCGCTGGTCGAAGGCGCGGATTCCCTGCTGGAGGAACAGAATGCCCCTGACCTTGCCGGTCTGTCCCCCCATTTCACCCTGCGGGCGAATGACCTGATCGTGGGGGCGTTCGGGGCTGCCATCCTTGCGGCGTTGCGGGCCGAATGCCCCGGCTGCACCATAACCTTCGCCCCGGAAACGGATGAGGAACCCAGCAACGACCTGCGGGAAGGGCGGATCGACCTCTATCTTGGCGCATCTGATGACATGCGGTCGGAAATACGCCGCCAGAGCATTTTTCCCACGTCCTTCCGCGCACTGGTGCGCGCGGGCCATCCCATCCTGACCGAGGGGATTACGCCCGCCTCGGTCGCGCGGTACGAACACATAAGCGTGTCGCGCCGGGGACGGCCGCACGGACCGATCGATACGGTGCTGAAGGAACGCTTCGGGCTGAAGCGGCGGGTGGTCATGGTCGTCCCCACCTATTACGCCATGGTGGAAACCCTGCGCATGACGGACATGATCCTGCCGTTGCCGGGTATCGCCATTGATTACCTGCCCATACGGTCCATGCATCTTGAAGAGTTCGAATTTCCCTTCGAACTGCCCCCGGTGCATTCATTTCAGGCATGGCACCCACGGCGTGACAGCGATCCGGTGCATCGCTGGCTGCGCAATACGGTCTATCAGGTCGTGCGCCAGCGCGGGGATGTCCTGCCGGATGGGTTTTCCCCCGCCACGGTGGCAGCGGGGAATGGGACATAAAGGCCGGTCGCAAAACCCGTCTTTGAGATACAAGGCAGAATATAAAGAAGTTTTTGGTGAAGCTTGTTTCAGCAAGCTTCAGGGGACGCCGCCTTTCTGAAAAAAGGCGGCACCCAAAAAACTTTTGTTCTCAAACTGTTTTTACTGCCCGTAGCGCACCACGCCCAGATCCTCGTACGGGATGTCGGGCATGCGGTTCGACATGATGTCAGCCAGCACCCGGCCCGACCCGCAGGCCATGGTCCAGCCCAGCGTGCCATGCCCGGTGTTGAGGAACAGGTTGTCATATTTCGTGCGGCCGATGATGGGCGTGCCATCGGGGGTCATCGGGCGCAGGCCGGTCCAGAATTTGGCCGCTGCGATATTGCCGCCACCGGGGAACAGGTCGGTCACCGAATGTTCCAGCGTCTCCCGCCGCGGCGCGCGCAGCTTCGTGCTGAAGCCTGCCAGTTCTGCCGTGCCACCCACGCGGATGCGTTCGCCAAGGCGGGTGATCCCGATCTTGAACGTCTCATCCATGATGGTGGAAACCGGGGCCTGCTTTTCATTCACGATGTCAGCGGTCAGCGAGTAGCCCTTGACCGGATAGATCGGCAGGTCCAGCCCAAGGCGGCGCACCATGGCTGGCGAATAGCTGCCCAGTGACAGGACATAGGAATCCGCCACCATCTGGCCGCGACTGGTCTCGATCCCGGTAATGCGGCCACCATCATTCGTCATGGTGCGGATGCGGGTGTCGTAATGGAAGGTGACGCCAGCCTTCGCCGCCATGGCCGCAAGGCGCTGGGTGAACAGGAAGGCATCGCCCGTTTCATCACCCGGCAGGCGCAGGCCGCCCACAATCTTGTCCGCCGATGATGCCAGACCCGGTTCGGCCCGCACGCAGCCTTCGCGCGTCAGGACTTCATAGGGGACATTGTACTGTTCCAGCACGCGGATATCGCCTGCGATGGCATCCATCTGCTTTTGCGTGCGGAAAACCTGCAGCGTGCCCTGCTGGCGGTCATCATAGGTGATGCCGGTGCTGGCGCGCAGGTCGCGCATCACGTCGCGGCTGTATTCCGCGATACGCACCATGCGGCCCTTGTTGCGGTCATAGGCGGCTGTCGTGCAGTTTTCCAGCATCTGCACCAGCCATTTCCACAGATGCGGGTCAGGCATGGGCCAGAATACGAAGGGACGATATTTCATCAGCAGCCACTTGATCGACTTCAGCGGCACGCCCGGCCCGGCCCAGGGGGATGAATATCCCGGTGAGACCTGCCCCGCATTGGCGAAGCTGGTTTCAAGGCCTGCTTCGGGCTGGCGGTCCACCACAGTGACCTCATGCCCTGCCTGCGCAAGGTACCATGCCGATGTCACACCGACGACACCGCTACCCAGAACGATGATTTTCATTACACAGATGCCTTCTCTGGCGGGTGGAAACGCATCACGCCGCCTGTGTCAGGTACGCGCGATGGAAACGGGAACCCAGCGCCGTCAGCACTTCATAGCCAATGGTGCCAGCGGACCGGGCGACATCATCCACACTGCGGCGCGGGCCGATCATGTCCACATGCGTGGCCTGCGCCAGCACGTTTTCGGGCACGTCGCTTACGTCGATGGTGGTGGAATCCATGGAAATGCGGCCAAGGATCGGCAGCCGGTAGTCCCCCAGCCACGCACATCCATGGCCATCGGCGCCGTGGCGCAGGAACCCGTCGGCATAGCCGATGCCCAGTGTGGCGATCCGGCATGGTCCCGTGGCGCGCCATGTCAGGCCATAGCCCACGCCGTCTCCCGCGTTGATGGTACGGCGCTGGACAATACGCGCGCCCAGCCGCACGGTGGGGCGCAGGGGGTTGGGCGCGTCGTCATTGGGCGCCAGGCCGTAGAGGGCGGCACCGGGACGCACAAGATCGAAATGGTAATCAGGCCCAAGGAAGATCCCCGATGAGGCCGAAAGCGCCAGCGGGGCCGCAGGCAGGCGGGCGGCCATGGCGCGCAGGCGGTCGCGCTGCATGGTGTTGGCGGGGCTGGCCGGGGTATCGGCGCAGGCAAGGTGGCTCATCACCAGTTGCGTGTCGAGTCCATCCAGCAGGTCCGGGTTTGCCGCCAGTGTGGTGACATCCTGCCCGGACAGGCCGAAGCGGGACATGCCGGTATCAACCTGCAGGGCGGCGGGCAAGGGCTGTTCCATCCTGCCCGCATGCATGCGCCATCCGGCCACCTGTTCCATGCTGTTCAGCACCGGCAGCAGGGCATGGCGCGTGAACTCGGCTTGTGTTCCCGGCATCGGGCCATGCAGGACAAAAATGCGTGCGGTGGGGGCGACATGCGGCCGCAGGCGGATGCCTTCTTCCAGATGAGCGACAAAAAAGGTACTCGCCCCGGCCTGTTCCAGCACGGGGGCAACCCGGTGGGCACCCAGCCCGTAGGCATCAGCCTTGACCACTGCCGCGCAGGTGGTGTTGCCCGTGCGGGTATTGAGCAGACGGTAATTCGCCGCGATCGCATCCAGGTCAATTTCCAGCATCGCACCCGCACCCGGTGCGGCCCAGCCGGTAATGTGCGGGAAGGAAGGCAGGTCAGACATGGGGCGTGTACTCCATCGGGCTGGCGGGACAGGCTGATCGTACGCTGACTGAAACAAAATGTCCTGTCGTTTAACGCAATTTTATGCAATTAAGAATTGTCTGTACGCAATCATATACGAAAATAAGCGGAAAATTCACCATGGCATTCGATCGTCTGACAGACGCCATATTGCGCAACCTTCGCCATGACGGACGCATGAGCAATGCCGAACTGGCGCAGAAGGTCGGCCTGTCCCCCTCCGCCTGCCTGCGGCGGGTGCGTATGCTGGAAAAGGACGGGGTGATCCGGGGCTATCGCGCGCTGGTGGATGAGCGTTCGGTCCATGGCATGACCACCGTGATCGTACAGATCACGCTGGAACGCCAGACGGAGGAATGCCTGCGCCGGTTCGAGGCCCGCGTGCGCGAATGCGCCGATGTGCGCGAATGTTACCTGATGACGGGGGATGCCGATTATCTGGTCCGGGTCGAGGCACGGGATGCCGCCGATTATGAACGCATTCATAAGGAAGAACTGTCGCGCATGCCCGGTGTCGCCCGGATACAGAGCAACTTTGCCATCCGCACCGTCGTGCAGCGTTAAGTATTAATAAGAAATGAACAAAGTTTCCGGGTGCCGCCTTTTTTCACAAAGGCGGCGTTTCACGAAGCTTTTTGAAACAAGCTTTATCAAAAACTTTTGTTGAATTGGTTATCCGGGGCGCGGACCATTCTGGGTCTGCCCCGTGATGAAACGTAACACCGCCGGGATGATCCGGCGGTGCGAAAAGGAAGGTTATGGGACCGGGGGAAGCACCGCGCCGGCGTGACGCGGAATGAACGGACGGATCAGGAACTGGTAACAGCCCGCACCAACCACGCCGCCCAGCAGTGGACCAGCAATTGGCACCCACCAGAAATTGTCCGCCGAAGGCAGTGCGGAACCGCCCCATCCGGCCAGGAAACAGAACAGGCGCGGGCCGAAGTCACGGGCGGGATTGATGGCCCATGCCTCCAGATAGCCTGAACACGCGCCAATGCTGGCCACCAGCAGGCCGATGATCAGCGCGCTGGAATTGGCCTGCGGTGCGACGGTGTTGTACTCGCAGGTGATCGCGAAGATGCCGCCGACCAGCAGCGCCGTCAGGATGGTTTCATCCATGAAGGCATGGAGCGGCGTGATGAATTCGCCCGGATGGGTGAAAAATACCCCGGCCGCCCCGCCATCGGCGCGGCTTATGCCATGCAACTGGTTGTAATGGTCTATGACCGGCTGGTACAGCGTATAGACAAGGGCCGCACCCAGCATGCCCCCCAATACCTGTGCCGCACAGTAGGCAGGCACCTTGCGCCATGAAAAACCACGGTAAAGCGCCAGCGCCACCGATACGGCCGGGTTGGCATGGGTGCCCGATACGCTGCCGGTCACGTAAATCGCGATGGTCACGCCCAACCCCCATACAATGGAAACCCCCCAGTATGAGAGCTTGTAGGGGCTGGGATCATACAGTGTGTACATGGCTGCCACGGAATCACCGATCAGGACAATGATCATGACCGCGATGCATTCTGATATCAGTTCGCCCAGAAACTGTCGGTTCTTTAGCATTTTAACCCACTTTATTCTTTTATTATCATTCGATGGGAATGGGCTGTCCGCCTTGTGGCGGGTTTCCGGCCCTGCCATGTTCTTAAACGAACATATCTGGGTCGGAAAGGGGGACGTGTGCTGGCCGGGGGGAAAGTTTCTCCTTTTTCCTTTTATTTCATTATATTTCATGAAACCTCTCCAGCCTGGCAGATTCGGGGGCATGCCGCGCTGGTGTGTGTCAGACAGCAGCGGGGGCGGGGCGGTGGCTCATACTGCGCGTTTTCGCACATGCACAAAAACCGCCCACACACATAAATACCTGCATATGGCGAATTTATGTCTAAAACCGGCAATATTTATGCATGAAATATTTCACGGAATACCATGGCTGATGTGCGCTTTCCCTATTGAAACGCGCACGATGTTCGTTTACGAACATGCGTATCAGGAGGAACATCTACCATGGCGTCCAAGGACGAAACATTCCGCACCCCTGCGGCACAGGGCGGCCCGCTCGACCTGCTGGTCGTTGGCGGTGGGATCAACGGCACGGGCATCGCGCGCGATGCCGCAGGGCGGGGCGCGTCCGTCCTGCTGGTCGAGCAGGACGACCTTGCCAGCTACACTTCATCAGCCAGCACCAAGCTGATCCATGGTGGCCTGCGCTACCTTGAATATTATGAATTCCGCCTGGTGCGTGAGGCGCTGATCGAACGTGAGCGCCTGCTGCGCATCGCGCCCCACATCATCTGGCCGATGCGCTTCGTGCTGCCCTATACCCCGCAGGCACGGCCCGCATGGATGCTGCGCCTTGGCCTGTTCCTGTATGACCACCTCGCGCCCAACATGACGCTGCCCAAGTGCAAGTCGCTTGATTTCCGCACGAATTCGGCAGGCAGGCCGCTCAACGGCACGCTGGCGCGTGGCTTTGCTTATTCTGATGGATGGGTGCAGGACAGCCGCCTTGTCGTGCTTAACGCCATGGATGCCAAAGTGCACGGGGCCGATATCCGCACCCGCACCCGCCTTGTGCAGGCCCGCCGCGTTAACGGCATATGGGAAGCGGTGATCGAGAACACGCGCGATGGCAGCCAGACGACCGTGCAGGCAAAGGTACTGGTCAATGCCGGTGGCCCGTGGGTGAGCGAGGTGCTGCGTAAGCGCGCGCAGGTCGATTCCGACAAGAACGTGCGCCTGGTCAAGGGCAGCCATATCGTGGTGCCGCGCCTGTTTGACGGGCCGCAGGCCTATATCCTGCAGAACCCGGACAAGCGAATCGTTTTCGCGATCCCCTACGAGCAGAAATTCACCCTGATCGGCACCACCGACGTGCCGTGGACGCAGGCCCCCGGCCGGGTCGAGATCTCGCCCGAGGAAATCAGCTACCTGTGCGAAAGCGTCAGCCGCTATTTCACCAAGCCGGTCACGCCGGATGACGTGGTGTGGAGCTACGCCGGCGTGCGCCCGCTCTATGATGACGCGGCCAAGAACGCCTCCGCCGTGACGCGTGATTACGTGCTGGATGTGGACACGCAGGGCAATCAGGCGCCGATGCTGTCCATCTTCGGTGGCAAGATCACCACGTACCGCAAGCTGGCCGAACACGCGCTGGAGAAGCTGCAGCCCTTCCTGCCGGTCCTGTCCGCGCCGGGCTGGACCGCGGATCAGGTGCTGCCCGGCGGTGACCTGGGCGAGGGCGGGTTTGATGGCGCGGTCAGCCGCCTTGCGGCAAAGGCCCCGTTCCTTGATGCACAGCTGTGCTGGCGTCTGGTGCGCAATTATGGTTCGCGTGCGACTGAAATCGTGGGTGATGCGCGCAGCATGGCTGATATGGGCGAGCAGTTTGGCGGTGGCCTGACCGCGCGTGAAGTGGAATACCTGATCGCGCATGAATGGGCGCAGACGACCGAGGATATCCTGTGGCGCCGTTCCCGCATGGGGCTGCATGTGACCGATGAGGACGCAGGCCGCCTTGACACCTACCTGCGTGGCCGCCAGCCGGTCGCTGCAAAATCGGCTTCGTGACAAACAGGCCGTGGGCGTAACATCGTCCACGGCCAGAACCGCATCCGCCCGTCAGGGCAGGAGAAGATAATGAACAAGAAGAACAGAATTCTCGCTATCGATCAGGGAACGACCTCGACCCGCAGCATCGTCTTCGATCGTGACATCAATGCGCTTTCTGTCGCGCGTACCGAATTTGCCCAGCATTACCCCAATCCGGGCTGGGTCGAACACGATCCGGAGGAAATCTGGTCCAACGTCCTGTCCACCGCGCGTGAAGCCATTGAAAAGGCCGGTGGTCCGGGTACGATCGCGGGGATCGGCATTACCAACCAGCGCGAAACCGTTGTCGTGTGGGACCGGGAAACGGGAAAGCCCATTCACCGCGCCATCGTCTGGCAGGACCGGCGCACGACGCCTGTCTGCGCGCGCATGCATGAACAGGGGCATGAACCGCTTGTGCGCGAACGCACCGGGCTGCTGCTGGATCCCTATTTCTCGGCCACGAAAATCGCGTGGATCCTTGATAATGTCGAAGGTGCGCGCGTGCAGGCCGAGCAGGGAAAGCTGGCCTGCGGCACGATCGACAGCTTCCTGCTGTGGCGGCTGACGGGTGGGCGGGTGCATGCCACCGATACGACCAATGCATCACGCACGCTTCTGTTCAATATCCATACCTGCGCGTGGGATGATGACCTGCTGGCGCTGTTCAACGTGCCGCGCGCCATCCTGCCCGAAGTACGCACCAACAGCGAAATCTTTGGCGAGACCCGGGCCGAGCTGTTTGGCGAACCGTTGAAGGTCGCGGGCATGGCGGGTGACCAGAATGCCGCCATGGTGGGGCAGGCCTGCTTCAGGCCCGGCACGGCCAAGGCGACGTATGGCACGGGCTGTTTCGCGCTGCTCAATACCGGGACCACACCGGTCCAGTCCGAAAACCGCATGCTGACCACCATCGCCTACCGCATCGGTGCCGAGACGACATACGCGCTGGAAGGGTCGATTTTCGTGGCCGGCGCCGCCATCCGCTGGCTGCGTGACGGGCTTAGCCTGATTACCCATGCATCCCAGACCGATGACATGGCGACCCGCGTGCCGCACAGCCATGGCGTCTATATGGTGCCCGGTTTTGTCGGCCTTGGCGCACCGCACTGGGACCCGGATGCCCGTGGCCTGATCTGCGGGCTGACGCTGGATGCAACGGCGGCCCATATCGCCCGCGCGGCGCTGGAATCGGTGGCGTATCAGACGCTTGATCTCATGGATGCCATGCATGAGGATGGTGGCGAGGAACTGAGCGCACTGCGTGTTGATGGCGGGATGTCGGTCAATGACTGGTTCTGCCAGTTCCTTGCCGATATGCTGCGCACGCCGGTGGAACGGCCCAAGCAGGTCGAGACGACGGCCCTTGGCGCCGCTTTCCTGGCCGGGCTGGCGACAGGGGTATGGAGCAGCATTGCGGAAGTCGAGGGCACCTGGAGCCGCGGGCAGCTGTTCCGCCCCACAATGGACAAGGCCCAGCGCGACAGCATGGTGGCAGGGTGGCATCTGGCGGTGCGCCGCACGCTCAGCGCCACCATTGCTGCGTAACCGACGAATTATAGCAAGAAAACAGGAAAAGAGTGTTTCATGACCTCCACCCGGCATAATCCCTATCAGGTTACGGATCGCAACCTTGCGCTTGAACTCGTCCGCGTGACGGAAGCGGCCGCCGTGGCCGCGTCGGCATGGACAGGCCGTGGCCAGAAGAACGAAGCCGACGGTGCGGCGGTGGAGGCCATGCGTCGTGCGTTCGACACGGTTGCCATCAACGGCACCGTGGTCATTGGCGAAGGCGAGATGGATGAAGCCCCGATGCTGTTCATCGGGGAAAACGTGGGTGCGGGCGGCCCCGGCATGGATATTGCCGTGGACCCGCTGGAAGGCACCAACCTGTGCGCCAAGAACCTGCCCAACGCGCTGACGGTTGTGGCCCTGGCGGAAAGCGGCAACTTCCTGCATGCACCCGACATCTACATGGACAAGATCGTTGTCGGCCCCTACCTGCCCGAAGGCGTGGTGGACCTGGACAACAGCATCGAGACCAACCTGAAGTCGCTGGCGGCCGCCAAGAAATGCGACGTGTCCGAACTCATGCTGTGCACGCTGGACCGTGAACGCCATGAGGAACTGATTTCGCGCGCCCGCGCCGTTGGTGCCCGCGTGACGCTGCTCAGTGATGGTGACGTGGCGGCTGCCATTGCCGCATGTCTGGATGATAGCGAAATCGACATTTACGTGGGGTCGGGTGGCGCGCCCGAAGGTGTGCTGGCCGCCGCGGCCGTACGCTGTGTGCATGGGCAGATGCAGGGTCGCCTGCTGTTCGAGGATGACGGGCAGATCGAGCGTGCGCGCAAGATGAACCCCGGCGCCGACCCGTCGCGCAAGCTGGCGCTGGAAGACATGGCGCGGGGCGATGTCCTGTTTTCGGCCACTGGCGTTACGGGTGGGGCGCTTCTGCGCGGTATCCGCCGCAGTGGCCTGCGCACGGTCACGCATTCGCTGGTCATGCGTTCCAAGTCCGGCACCATCCGTTTCGTGGAAGGTCATCACGACTACCAGACCAAGACCTGGTGAACATTTTATCCGTTGCATAACAACAATAACAGGCAATAGAGAAACGACATGACCGATACAGCGAACGCGGTTTCCCACCGTCTGGGTCTGAAGCCCGGTGTGGTGACGGGTGCTGATTACCGCCGCCTGGTTGAAACCTGCCGGGACGAAGGCTACGCCCTGCCTGCGGTGAACGTCGTGGGCACGGACAGCATCAACGCCGTGCTGGAAGCCGCCGCCCGCAACCGTGCCGATGTCATCATCCAGCTATCGAATGGGGGGGCGCGTTTTTACGCGGGCGAAGGCATGAAGGACGCGGATCAGGCCCGCGTGCTGGGTGCCGTGGCCGCGGCGCGTCATGTCCATACGGTGGCGGCCGCCTATGGCGTGTGCGTGATCCTGCATACCGACCATGCCGACCGTAAGCTGCTGCCGTGGATTTCCGGCCTGATCGATGCGAGCGAAGAAGCGGTGAAGGAAACCGGCCGGCCGCTGTTCTCCTCGCACATGATTGACCTTTCGGCGGAACCGCTGGAGGACAATATCGCCGAATGCGCCACCTTCCTGCGCCGCATGGCCCCGTTGGGCATCGGCCTTGAAATCGAGCTTGGCGTGACGGGTGGCGAGGAAGATGGCGTAGGCCATGACCTCGATGACGGCGCGGACAACGCCCATCTCTATACCCAGCCCGAAGACGTGCTGAAGGCGTATGAAGCGCTGTCCCCGCTCGGGTTCGTGACCATTGCCGCGTCGTTCGGCAATGTGCATGGCGTCTACGCGCCCGGTAATGTCAGGCTGCGGCCCGAAATTCTGCGCAATTCGCAGGCGGCGGTGGCAAAGGTTACGGGGCGGGGTGAAAAGCCGCTGGCGCTGGTATTCCATGGTGGTTCGGGGTCCGAACAGTCCAAGATTACCGAAGCCGTGTCCTATGGCGTGTTCAAGATGAATATCGATACCGATATCCAGTTTGCATTCGCCAGCAGCATTGGCCGCTACGTGCATGAACATGCCGAAGCCTTCAGCCACCAGATCGCACCCGGCACCGGCAAGCCGACCAAGAAACTGTATGACCCGCGCAAGTGGCTGCGGGTTGGCGAACAGGGGATCGTGGACCGTCTGGAACAGTCCTTTGCCGATCTGGGGGCCACCGGGCGCACGGTTGCGCGCGCGATCTAGGTTTTGGATGACGCAGTGGAGTAACAGGCAACGTGTCAGCTGAAGAACGCCACCATGAAATTATCACACTGGTGCGCACCCAGGGTTACGTCTCGAACGAGGAACTGGCCCAGAGGCTGAATGTTGCGGTCCAGACCATCCGCCGTGATGTCAACCTGTTGGCCCGGCGCGGGCTGGTGGCGCGGCATCATGGCGGGGCGGGGCTGGCCTCGTCGGTCGAGAATATCGCCTATTCCGAACGCCAGGTGCTCAACCGCCGCGCCAAGGAAGCCATCGGCCACCTTGCCGCCCGGCAGATACCCGACAATTCATCCCTGTTTGTCAGTATCGGCACCACCACGGAAGCCTTTGCCAAGGCATTGCGGCGGCACAAGGCGCTGCGTGTCATCACCAACAACCTGCATGTCGCCACCCCCCTGTCCGCGCAGACGGATTTCCAGGTGATCGTGACGGGGGGACTGGTGCGGTTTTATGACGGCGGGATTACCGGTTCCGCCGCCAGCACCTTTATTGAACAGTACCGTACCGACTTCGCAGTAATCGGCATAAGCGGGATCGAGGAAGATGGTACGCTGCTGGATTTTGATGCAGATGAAATCAGCGTGGCGCAGGCCATGATGCGCAATGCCCGGCGTGTCTACCTGCTGGCGGACCAGACCAAGTTTGGCCGCAGGCCCATGGGACGGCTGGGACACCTGTCGCATGTCCATGGTTTCTTTACCGACCGGCAACCATCCGAACGCATATGCGCGCTGCTGCGCGAACATGACGTGGAACTGCATATCGCCTGATGGACGGGGGCGGGCGTGACCGCCTGCCCAACGTTCATGGCGTTACTGCGCCAGATACCCGCCATCAACCGGCAGGACCGCGCCAGTGATGAATGACGCGTCATCGGATGCCAGGAACAGGATCGCGCTGGCGATTTCCGCAGGCTTGCCCATGCGTCCCATCGGGTGCATCTCGACCACCTTGCGGATGGCGTCCGCATCCATTTTAGCCACTGCCGGGGTATCGATCGTGCCGGGTGCCACGGCATTGACACGTACGCCCTTGTCCGCAAGGTCGATGGCGAGATGCTTGGTAATGCCCGATGCCACGAACTTGGCCGGTCCATAGACCGCCTGTCCTTTCTGCCCGGCAAAGGCGGAAATGGAGGACAGGCAGACAATCGCACCCTGTCCGGCATGCACCATCTCGGCGGCGGCGTACTTGCAGCTCAGGAACATGCCGCGTGCGTCCACCGCCATGGTATGGTCCCACAGATCCGCCGTGGCGGTGGCCAGGTCGGCTTCAGGAATGACGCCCGCATTGGCGACAAGAATGTCGATCCGGCCGAAATGCTTCATGGTTTCATGGACCACGCGCTTGATATCCGCCTCGCTTGTGACATCGGCGGGAACTGAAATCACGGGCACCCCGCTTTTTTCAAACTGGCTGACCAGCTCATCCAGCGCATCGGTATTGAGGTCGGTCAGTGCCAGTCGCGCGCCCTCTGCCGCGAAGCGTTCGGCCGTGGCCCGACCGATCCCGCTTGCGGCACCGGTAATAAGGGCGACCTTGTCCTGAATGCGTCCATGTGGGGTGGCGGTCATGGTTTCTCCTGCTGTCCTGTCATTGATTTCAGTATGTTGGCATAGCTGTTGCGTCTGCCGTTATGCGGGCTAACGTCGGGAATGGATAGATGTTGCCCGTCATGTCCGCTGCTCGGGGCTGCTGCGCGAGGGACGGGGGTGAGGGGATCTATGACGCCCCGATGCAATAGATCGGGTTCTTTTGATCGCCTGTGCCGATATCCCGTTTTTCCGCGCTCTGGCGCGAAAAATGGGGGGCGTGGATGACAGGTTGTTGCGCCTTCGTATCTGAATCCGTGCCAGCGCATGTTTCGGGCACGGGCTGGATTGCCTATAATCCCGTCAACGTGGTTTGTATGGATGTGGCGTATCGGGGTTTTCCATGTGGGGGCCGGAGCGCCGTGCGAGCGGGTTTGGAGCATTATCGAGATGGCACAAAAGTTTCGGATCGTTATTGTAGGCGGTGGTGTGGCCGGGCTTGCGCTGGCGACACGGCTGGGCAATTCGGTCGGACGCTCGGGGCGGGCGGAGATCACATTGGTGGACAAGAGCTTCGCCCATGTGTGGAAGCCGATGCTGCACTGCTTTGCCGCCGGCACGGCCGCGAATGAAAATGACCGCATAAGCTTCATGTCACAGGCCAGCCGCCATCATTTCGAATTCTGGCCTGGTGAGATCACGGCCCTTGACCGTCAGGCCAAGACCATTTCGCTAGCCCCCATCAAGGATCCGCTGACCGGTGAGCAGGTGGTGGACGCCCGCACGCTGGATTATGACGCGGTGGTCCTGTCCATCGGCAGCCGGGCGAATGATTTCGGCACGCCAGGTGTGGCCGAACACTGCATGTTCATCGACAATCTGGTGGATGCGAACGGTTTCAATGACCGCTTTCGCATGGAACTGCTGCGGGCGTTTGCCAATCATCAGGAACTGGATATCGCCATTGTCGGCGGTGGCGCCACTGGCACGCAGCTGGCGGCGGAACTGCACAAGGCGCTGGATCTGGCATCGCTTTACAGTTTCGGCCAGAAACCGCCCAAGCTGCGCATCACCCTGCTGGAGGCCGGGCCGCGCATCCTGCCGGCATTCCCTGAATCCGTATCGGATGCGGCCGTCAAGCAGCTTGAGGCTATCGGTGTCGATGTCCGCGCGGGTGCCATGGTCAGTGGCGCGGATGAAAACGGCTTTATCCTGAAGGACGGTAGCCGTGTTCCGGCAACGCTGCGGGTTTGGGCTGCGGGCGTGAAGGCACCGGATGTGACAAAGCAGTTTGGCGGGCTGAAGCTGTCGCGTTCCGGCCAGCTTGAGGTCAGGCCGACGCTACAGGTCATGGAAGATGACAACATCTTTGCCATGGGCGACTGTGCCTTCATTGCTGAAAAACCCGTCGCCCCGACCGCGCAGGCCGCCCGCCAGCAGGCGCACCACCTGGCCAAGGCATTGCCTGCATGGATGATGAGCGGCCAGCCGCTGCCCGCCTTCACCTTCCATAACAAGGGGGCTGTCGTGGCGCTGGGTGATTATAATGGCTGGGGCACGTTCCCCGGCGGTACGGTGTTTGGCGGTGGCTGGCTGCATGGGCTGTCGGCGCGGATGGTACATCTCATGCTGTATCGCCAGCATCAGTTTGAACTGTATGGGCCGGTGCGTGGCACGATTTCGTGCCTTGTGGACTGGCTGGATGTATTCGTGCGCCCTTCCGTCCGGCTGGACTGATTGAAAATCATGAGAAGTTTTTGGTGACGCCTTTTTGAAAAAAAGGCGGCGCCCAAAAACTTTTATCTTTTAGAAAATAGCAGTTTATATCGAAAAATTGGCCGGACTGCCGGGCGGGCGCTGCAGGCCACGTGTTTCGGCCTGCCGCACGAAGTCATGCAATGTGACCTTGCTGTATTCGTGGGTCAGAAGACCTTCCATCTGGTCCAGAAAGGGCCGGACAACCGTATTGAACAGCGTGCCCTGACGTCGTTCGGCCGGGGCGTCGTCATGCATCGCGGCCCGGTATATATCCGCCAGCAGGATTTCACCTGCCGGATGGCCCAGCCGGTAGCCCCCATGCGGGCCACGCACGCCCTGCAACAGGCCGGACCGGGCAAGGGATTGCACGATGGGTTCGATCCCACGCCGTGCCAGACCAGAGCGGTCCGCAATATCGATCGTGCTGACCGGCCGACCGGCAATGCTGTAAAACGCCACGTCCAGCATGATGATCAGGGCAGTGGCGGTCCGGTCACGTACGCTGTGCATGGGCATGGCCCCCTGTCAGGTATGGCGCAGGTGATTGGAAATTGCGTTCCCGATAGTTTGTAGCAACGCGACAAAGACAATCAGGACCAGTACCACGAGCGTCATGATTTCCGTATTGAAACGCTGGTAGCCGTAACGGATGGCGACATCACCCAGTCCGCCTGCCCCCACCGCCCCGGCCATGGCCGATGCCCCGGTCAGCGTAATCAGGGTAACGGTCAGGCCCGCGACAAGTCCGGGCAGGGCTTCGGGGATCAGGACATGGCGGACGATCATCCACCGGGTACCGCCCATGGTCCGTACCGCGTCAACCAGTGCCGGGTCCACTTCGCGCAGCGAGACTTCGGCAATGCGGGCGAAATACGGTATGGCCGCAAGCGATAGCGGCACGATGGCCGCCGTAGTCCCAAGCGACGTGCCCACGATCATGCGAGTGACGGGAATAAGGATCACCAGCAGGATGATGAAGGGAATGGCGCGCAGCATGTCAATGACCAGCCCCAGCAGGCGCGCCACGGGCGGGCAGGGCAGCAGGCCGTCCCGGCGGGTGGCCACCATGACCAGCGCCAGCGGCAGGCCGCCAATTACGGCTACAAGCCCCGATATCAGCACCATCTGCGCTGTTTCCCACGTTGCGCGCAGGATCAGGTCAAAGATCAGCCGGGACATAACCAAGAACTTTCAATGAGGGGTCGAGGCCATGGAGGAAATCGTGGATTTCGGCTGGATAATCGCTCAGGCACACAATCATGTCGGTAAAGGGCTGACCCGCGATTTCGCTGGTCCCACCCGCCAGTATGGTGGCGTCCACCCCGAAACGCCGTCCCAGGGTGGACAGCACTGGTTGCCCCGCCACTGCTCCGCCCATGCGCAGGCGTATGACAATGCGCGCGCCGGCGCAGTCTGTATCGACCAGTCTGGCGCGGATGGCGGGGGGTACCTGCGGCTGTGTTTCCGACAGGAGCGCCTGTGTCACGGGCGAACGCGCATCCGCGCCCAGAATATCCAGCGTCGGGCCGTTTTCTACCACGCGGCCATGATCCAGGACGACCAGATGGGTCGCAATCCGGCGGATGACATCCATTTCATGGGTAATCATGATGATGGTCAGGCCCAGTTCGCGGTTGATGCGGGCCAGCAGGTCAAGGATGGATGTCGTTGTTTCAGGATCAAGGGCGGATGTCGCTTCATCACACAGCAGCAGGGCAGGTGCGTTGGCCAGTGCACGGGCGATGCCTACGCGCTGTTTCTGCCCACCCGATAGCTGCGCCGGCCATTTATGGCCATGATCCGACAGCCCGACGAGGGAAAGCAGTTCGGTAATCCGTGCCGCCCGCCGCGCGCGCGACATGCCCGCGATTTCAAGCGGCAGGCTGATATTGCCCGCCACCGTGCGGGAACCCAGCAGATTGAAATGCTGGAATACAAACCCGATCCTGCGCCGCAGGCCAATCAGTTGCGACAGGGGCAGGGTGGTCAGGTCGTGTCCCTCGATCATGATATGACCGGTATCGGGCCGGTCCAGCGCACCAAGGCAGCGCAGCAGGGAACTCTTGCCCGCGCCCGATCGGCCAATCACGCCCAGTATTTCGCCCTGTGCCACGGTGAAGCTTATGTCATCCAGTGCAAGGTGGCCGCCAAAGCTGCGGCTGATATTGCTGACCTGAACCAGTGCTACGTCCATGCTGGCACGACCGAACCGTGGAAGATCGTCTCGATCGCCGTGCGGGTGGACGGCTGGTGGACCGCATTGACCAGTGGCGTCACCCACGGTGCCTTCGCATCGGCCGCATTGACGGCAATGAAGTTGACGTACGGGTTGTCTTGCAGGGATTCCTGCCCGATTTTCTGTTTCTGCAGGTCAATTTCCGCCTTCAGCGCCCAGTTGGTATTGACGACGGCCGCATCCAGGTCGGGCAGGGAGCGCCCGACAATCCCGGCATCCAGTTCATGAAATGTCAGGTTGCGCGGATTGTCGGTAATATCCAGCGGGGTCGGCAGCAGGCCCGCAGAAGGTGCAAGCCTGATCAGTCCCAGCGTTTCGAGCAGATGCAGCGCGCGGCCTTCATTACTGGGATCGTTCGGCACCCCGATCACGGCGTTCCGTGGCAGCTCGGTCACCGACTTCCAGCGTGCCGAATACAGCCCGATGGGCGAAAAATAGGTATTTCCGACTGCAACGATGTCATATCCGCGCGCGGCGATCTGCGCCTGCAGGAAGGGGCCGTGCTGGAAGGCATTGGCATCAATTTCATGCTCGGCCAGAGCTTCGTCAGGGGTGTTGTAGTCGGAAAATGTCACGATGGAGAGGTCCAGCCCCTCCTTCGCGGCGTTGGCGGTGATGACACGCCACAGATCCTCATCCTCGCCCGCCATGATCCCGATGCGCAACCGTCTGGCATCCGCTGCCTGTGCTGCATGGATCATGGGCAGGCAGGTTACGGTCCCCAGCAGGGTAAGGGCGTGTCTTCTTGTGATGGGGGCGTTCAGTTTCATTTCATTCCTGATTCGGATGACTGTTTCTGCCGTGGAAAAACCGGCATTGCGTTTCATACGATGGCGTATGGCAGTCGCCATGGACTGATCCGGGTTTTAGGTAACGTTCCTGCCTGTTGGTGTGCGGATTGATGGGCGCATGAAAATACAATTTTTTATGATGGTCAACATTAATCACGAAATTATAAGTTAATTTCTTTCGGAAAAAGGCTGCTTCCTGATTGCCCAAAGGGACCGGGGCGGTGCCGTGATAGCCATGAATATCATGGCCTACCCATTGAAAATAAAAAATATCGTTATGTTGATGTCGGATTGTCCCGCAAAAAAACACCATCATACAGTGAATAATCTTGAGATACGCAAATGCCCCGTTTTCTATCCTGCCAGCATCCGGTCCGATCATATTTGATGTTCTGGTGTGGCGGGATAATCTGCGCACCATCATGGATCTGGCCCCCTGTTCTTGGGGCAAGAGCGCAGCAATGCGGGGCATCCGGTTCATGGTCTGCCCTTAATTAAGAGATCGTTTGAAACAACGCATGGATAACTAAAATGAAAGGTCTTGGATGTCCCTTTTTTTGCAAAAAGATTTACCAAAAAATTCTTTATAATTGATACGATATTGCAAAGGTTGGTTTTTCAAGCCGTCTCTGAACGGATGTGCGCGGGCCTGCTATAAGGGACGTTTCAGGGATCCATACCCACAGGAAAGAAAGGCGCATTTTATATCGTGGAATAATTCACGAATATGATCGTATGATAAGTCTGTGCCTTCGTTGTCACATACTTCTGGCATAGGGAAGCAGTATGGTTGTCCCTGCCGTTAACGAAGCATGGAGCGGATTGCATCCCGTACAGCCAGAATCATAAATATTCTTTTTATATCAATAGAATACAGGAAAATGTCATTCTGGCGCAGTACGCATGGTACCTGCATTTATGAATGTTTCCATCCCTTTTTGGGACAACAGGGATCTATGATCCATGGCCGATGATGGATACGGGTATATAGTACGATCCTTATCGTTTTATATGCGACAAAAATGTCTCCCGCCATTTTTATGTTCCATTCCAAAAATAAAATATAATGTTTTACAACAGATGGTTAATAGAAATTTTTCCGATATTCTACGTATTTTGAACGCTCACGAAGGGGAATATAAAAATACGTCATTGACGTGTTTTTAATTACATAATACGTAAATAAACAGTGCTTAATGAACCATGATGCCCAGCATATAGCGAAGTGGTATGTGACAATGTTGCCATCCCTGAATTCAGCCGCGACCGTTCGCTACCGTTCCATCCGCAGGAAGGGCGCCTGCACGCATTCCGTGCGGGACGGCAGGAAGGGGACAGATTTCCATGTCCTGGCCATGCTGCTCAGCCTGCCTGCGGGGATTGTTACCATGGGGCAGGGGGCACATGCGGCCGCTCCCGTTTCGGTCAATGCGGCAGGGACAGCCGTACCGGCAGGACAGGCATCACAGTCACAGTCTGAAAACGTGATTGTCCGTATCGGGCGGCGTCCCCCGATACAGGTCTATCCGCATGCCAACCCGGTGGGGCAGCCCCTGCGCATGAGTGGCGCGGAAAACCGCAAGAATGGCCATCAGTATGACTGGGGCGTGTTCAACCGGGGGAATGGGGAATCCGCAGGGTTCGGCCCGGTCGGGACGTATGGCGTGACACCGTGGGCCGAGGACTGGAGCAACCTGCGCGGCAGGAAAAACCATAATGATCCCTTTGACGTGCTGAAATACATCCCGCTGACCCGCAGCGGGAATGTATGGATCAGTTTTTCCGGCGAAACCCGCCTGCGTAACTGGTTTGAAACCCGTCCGCTGCTTGGTACGCAAAAGCCTAATGATTCCGGGCGCTTCGCCGTGCGCAATCTGTATGGTGCGGATCTGCATATCGGTTCGCACCTGCGCTTTTTCGGTCAACTGGTAAATGCCGATGCCGCTGGGTGGGGCGGGTACGGTTATGGTTCGACCTATCGCAAGCGTCTGGATGCGCAGCAGGCCTTTGTGGAAGTACGGTGGAATATGCTTGGCGCCAAAAGTGGCTTCATTTTTGGACGGCAGCAGTTCCTCGATGCGCCATCCTACATGCTGTATGCCCGTGAGACGCCGAACGTGCCGCTGTCATGGGACGGGTTCCGCGGTTACATGGTATGGAAGCGCATCCGTATCGACGGATGGGGTTTCGTGCAGACATATGACAGTGAAAACAAGATGTTTCATGATACTGAAAACTATGCTTCGCGCCTGTACGGTTTCAATACGACATGGGCGCCCCCTGATTTCACCTTCATGGGGCAGAAAGGGTATTCCTTTGTCGATGCCTTTTATATTGGCTACAAGCTGAATGGCGCGGCCGGGGCGATTGCGGGGCCGGGCGGTTCGGTTACCGGGTCCAACACGCGCAATAATTTTGGCATGCGCTGGCATGGCGTGGCGGGGCCGATTGAATTCTCGGTGGGCGGCATCTGGCAGGGGGGTGTATTCCGTCCGTCCGGGACCACGCTGGCGCGCAATGTCAGTGCCTATGCCATCAATTCCTCGGTGGGTTACCGTTTTTCCGAAAAGACGCTGAATACATTCGCCGGGATCCAGACGGATGTGTATTCGGGTGGCAATTCGTCTGACCGGACAGGGACGATTGGTACCTATATTGCCCCCTTCAACCCGCAGACCAACTACCTTGACACGACAACGTACATGACGGCGTCCAACCTGATCAGTTTCGCGCCGCTGGTCCGGATTACGCCATTCAAGTCTGTCAGCATCCAGTTCAAGTATCCACTGTTCTGGCGTGACAGTGTGAACGACCCCATTTACAAATCATCGGGTAATTACAAGTTTTCTGGTAATTTCCGTGGCAGGTTCATTGGCATGGCGCCCCAGGTATCGATTGCCTGGCAGATCAACACGCATGTGTCATGGACGCAGTATGCATCCCGTTTCATGACGTCGCATGCCCTTAATGCTGCTGGTGGTTCCAGTGGAACGTATTACCAGTCAAATTTTGTATTCCGGTTCTGACGATATGCGGCAATATGGATGGGTTACATTGGGAAACCTGTCATGTGCAACGGCCTGCAAATCATCGAGACTATTTAAAAACAACCAATTGATAAAAAACAATAAAAGTTTTTGGGTGCTGCCTTTTTTCAAAAAGGCGGCGTTCTTTTGAAGCTTTTGCAAAAAGCTTCACCAAAAACTTCCTTTAATTTTAAAGTGCTGTCATGTGCTGACTTTTCAAACAGTCTTATAAAGAAGTTTTGGGTGAAGCTTTTTCAAAAAAATCAGGGAATGTCACTTTTTTGGAAAAGTGGCATCCAGAAACTTTTATTATTTCATTCATTCATTATTTATTTCCAACAGTATTTGATAGATTCTTGAATAAAAGCCATCCGGCAAGCAGGCAATCCTGCATGCCATTATGTTATGGATGCATTGCAGTTATCGCCGTAATCGCTGCGTCATGGTGAACCGGGCGGGCGGGGGAGAAATGTGTCCCCCAACCATGCCAGCCCGACGGCATATCCATGGCACCCGGTGTCCTGTCATGGCATGCGCCATCATGTCCCATCCGGACAGCAGATACGAAAAATTAAATATTTTCCTGATTATATTATGGCTAACACACTGATATTTATATATTTACACCATGGTCCTTATGGCACCAGATGCACACCTCACGTTTACGTTACCTATTTTCGGGTTGCGGTCATGCTCCGCTCTATATATCGATGAATATAGATGGTGCCCCGGCAATGACCGGGGTATGGCCAGAGGGCGGTCCGGTTTGAAAGGGGATCATGTTCACGCGAAATGATTGCCGTGCGAACAGGACAGTCATCCAGACCAGATCCATGCCTATGTTTTGGGTTTAGTGTAAAAATCAGGAATGGCGCAGGGATTTAATAAATAATCATACGCATTCCTTCAGGTGTTCCTGATTGAAAAATAATTTCTGGAGTAATATTTCCATGCCGTCAGACAGTATCTCAGCAGCCCCCCCGTTCAAGGCCCGTTATGGCAACTATATCGGTGGCAAGTGGGTGGCTCCCGTTGATGGTCATTACCTGACCAACACTTCCCCCGTTGATGGCCGCGTGCTGTGTGAAGTTCCGGCTTCCACCGCAGCCGACGTGGAACTGGCACTTGATGCCGCCCACAAGGCCAAGGCCGCATGGGGTGAAATGGCCCCGGCTGACCGCGCGCTGATCCTGCTCAAGGCAGCCGATATCATGGAAAAGAACCTCGACCTGCTCGCCCGGGCCGAGACATGGGACAACGGCAAGCCCATCCGCGAAACCATGACCGCCGACATCCCGCTGGCAATCGACCATTTCCGTTACTTCGCTGGCTGCATCCGCGCCCAGGAAGGCACGCTGAGCGAGATCGACGCCACCACCATCGCCTACCATTTCCATGAGCCGCTGGGCGTAGTGGCCCAGATCATTCCGTGGAACTTCCCGCTGCTCATGGGTTCGTGGAAGCTGGCCCCCGCGCTGGTCGCCGGGAACTGCGTGGTCATGAAGCCCGCCGAAAGCACGCCCGCTTCCATGCTGGTGCTGATGGAACTGATCGGTGACCTGTTCCCGCCCGGAACGCTGAACATTGTCAACGGCCTGGGCAAGGACGTGGGTGCCGCCCTGTCCAACAGTGACCGTATTGCAAAGATCGCCTTTACCGGTTCCACCCCGACCGGCAAGATGATCGCGCACGCTGCCGCCGAACACCTGATCCCGGCAACGCTGGAACTGGGTGGCAAGTCGCCGAACATCTTCTTCGCCGACATCATGGACAAGGACGACGATTACCTGGACAAGGCAATCGAAGGCTTCACCATGTTCGCCCTTAACCAGGGCCAGATCTGCTCCTGCCCCAGCCGTGCGCTGGTCCATGAATCGATCTATGAGAAGTTCATGGAGCGCGCTCTGCCCCGCATCAAGGCGATCCGTCAGGGCAACCCGCTTGATCCCAACACCATGATGGGTGCGCAGAACTCCCACGGGCATCAGGAAAAGATCCTGTCCTACATCGATATCGGCAAGGGCGAAGGCGCTGAACTGCTGACCGGTGGCGGCCGTCCCGATCTTGGTGGGGACCTGAACAACGGGTGCTACGTGCAGCCGACCGTGTTCAAGGGCAACAACAAGATGCGCATCTTCCAGGAAGAGATCTTTGGCCCGGTTCTGGCCGTAACGACCTTCAAGACGGAAGAAGAAGCGCTGGCCATCGCCAACGACACCCCCTTCGGCCTCGGCTCGGGTGTGTGGAGCCGTGACGCCAACACCTGCTACCGCATGGGTCGCGGGCTGGAAGCCGGTCGCGTGTGGATCAACTGCTATCACGTCTATCCCGCGCATGCGGCATTCGGCGGATACAAGAAGTCCGGCATCGGCCGTGAAACCCACAAGATGGTGCTTGAGCACTACCAGCAGACCAAGAACATGCTGGTCAGCTACAGCGACAAGAAGCGCGGCTTCTTCTGATCCGCTGATGGGGTGAAAACCCCATAGGGCACAAGGCATGGCGCGGCGGTCGGACTGGTTTACCGGGTCGGCCGCCGCGGCATGTTACCCGGGTCACGCGCGTAGAACCCGGCACAAGGCAGTTTTCGGTATTTCAGGATATGCGACAGGGTTTTTCCCACGGGACCGGGACACTGTGCGGCAGTAGTAAAAAAGAGGCATAGGATGGCACAAAAGTTTCGGGTCGTAATTGTTGGGGGCGGTGTGGCCGGTCTGGCGCTGGCAACACGGCTGGGTGATTCAATCGGCAAATCGGGCCGGGCGGAAATCACGCTGGTTGACAAGAGTTTCGCCCATGTATGGAAACCGATGCTCCACTGCTTTGCAGCGGGCACGGCCGCTAACGAAAACGACCGCATCAGCTTCCTGTCGCAGGCCAGTCGCCATCATTTCGAATTCTGGCCGGGTGAGATTGCGGGCATGGACCGCAAGGCCAAGACCATTACCCTTGCCCCGGTTGTCGAACCGACGGGTGAGGTGATCCTGGATGAGCGCAAGCTGGAATATGACGCGCTGGTGCTGTCGATCGGCAGCCGCGCCAATGATTTCGGCACCCCAGGCGTGGCCGAGCACTGCCTGTTCATTGACAACCTTGTGGATGCCAACGGCTTTAACGACCGTTTCCGCATGGAACTGCTCAAGGCGTTCGGTAACAACGAACAGCTTGACATCGCCATTGTGGGTGGTGGTGCCACCGGCACGCAGCTTGCAGCGGAACTGCACAAGGCGCTTGACCTTGCCTCGCTCTACAGCTTTGGCAAGAAGCCGCCCAAGCTGAACATTACCCTGCTTGAAGCTGGTCCCCGTATCCTGCCGGCCTTTCCCGAAGCGGTCTCGACCGCCGCGCAGAAGGAACTGGAGAAAATCGGCGTGAGTGTGAAAACCTCCGCCATGGTCAGCGGTGCGGATGAAAAAGGCTTCATGCTCAAGGATGGCACGCGCATTCCCGCAACGCTGCGTGTCTGGGCGGCAGGGGTGAAGGCGCCTGATGTCACGCGCAAATTCGGTGAGCTGAAACTGTCACGCTCCGGCCAGCTTGAGGTCCGCCCGACGTTGCAGCTTGTGGAAGATGACAGCATCTTCGCCATGGGTGACTGTGCCTTCATCGCGGACAAGCCCGTTGCGCCCACCGCACAGGCCGCCCGCCAGCAGGCCCATCACCTGGCCCGTTGCATGCCCGCATGGATCAATGGCCGCCCGCTGAAGCCTTTTGCATTCCATAACAAGGGCGCGGTCGTGGCGCTGGGTGATTATAATGGCTGGGGCACTTTCCCCGGTGGCAAGGTATTCGGTGGCGGCTGGCTGCGTGGTATCAGCGCGCGCATGGTCCACCTGATGCTGTATCGCCAGCACCAGTTCGAACTGTATGGCACGTTCCGTGGCCTGATGTCCTGCCTTGTGGACTGGCTGGATGTGTTTGTTCGCCCGTCCGTGCGCCTGGACTGACGCGGCACAGGTTCCCTGATCGCTGCCTGCTGGCTCAGGCAGCGTCCTCTGGCCCGGCCCCGGCATGGTCGGGCCAGAGTGACGCCTGCAGTTCATATGTTTTCTGCAAAAGCGGCACCAGCGCGGGCCGCCCCTTCAGCCGGATCCATTCATCCAGCGCCGTACGGAAAATGGCGATTCCGCCACGTGCCATAAGGCGTGCGGCCATCCGGCGGTTCTTGCGTTCGGTAATCCGCTTCGCCAGCCCTTCCGCCAGACAGTCCTCCCACTTGCCATATTTCTGCAAGCTGACTGTCTGCAGCGAAGGCGTCTTTTCAATCAGATAGACAAAAGCATAGGTATCCTGCCGGTTCGCCGCGATGCGTGGCACCAGCGAGGTAAAGGCATGCATCATGGCGTCCGCCGGGTGCATGTCGGCGGGGCAGGTGGCCAGGGCGTCATTCAGCGTCTGTGTCATGCCCCGCGTCCATGCCAGCACGATATCGCCCTTCGTCTCGAACATGCGGAACAGGGTCCGGCGCGAGACTTCGGCCGCGTCGGCAATTTCATCCACCGTGGTCTGGTCATAGCCCTGGGCGGAAAACAGCCGCATTGCCTCGGCAATCAGAGTGGTGCGCGCACGTGCCTGCTTGCGTTCACGTAAACCCGGCTTGGGGGAAATGGTCGGGGCAACGGGCTTCATTCAATCTCCTCTTGTCCGGGTCATCATGCAGCAGCGCATCGTGAACATTCAAGACGCGAGAAAATGGTGGTTCATGGCCAGAACGGGCCGTTGTGGCCAGCATGCTGGCGGCATTGACAGGTAGGTAATGCGTTCTGCCACGAGTATCAGGCCATGTCGAGGCACGGACCAGACGGTAGCCTGTCATATCCCCTACATTGACCGATAGCGAAGCGGGCCATGGTGCGGTCGGTCTCAGTGTGTCAGGCGTTGTCGTTGCCGACAGGTGGCAGGCTGGTCGTTACGTGGATGGAGGGCATCGTCGATATCCCCGCATGTGACGCGCCGGGTCATGGATGGCAGCCACAGGACCGGGCAATGATCCCTGCGCCTGCCGGTCATGCCGGCCTGTACGGGGAAAGGGATATGTCTGGCGAAATGGTGTTTCATGACCGGGCGGGGGTCATGAAACATTCCCGTTATTTATGCACTGTCACGCTTTCGGGCTGCCAGCCCCCGCCCAGCACGCGGGCAAGCTGTATGGTGGCGGATGTGCGGGCGTCCTGATTGTCCAGCACGCTGGCCTGCGCATCCAGTGCCGTCATGCGTGCGCTCAGCACATCGCCAAAGGTACGCTGGCCGCCGGTGTATAGCCCCATCATGTCACTGGCGACCTGTTCGGCCTGATGCTGTGCACGGGTCAGGTCCGTATCGCGTGCATCCAGGCTCAGGCGGTTTTCATAACCATCCTCGACTTCTGCCAGTGCGTGCAGGATGCTGTTGTCATATCCCGCAACCGCGGCATCAAGCCGTGCACTGGCGGCATGTATGCGCGCCTGTATGCGGTTGGCCGTAAAGATCGGCAGGTAGGTGGTCAGCGCGATCAGGCCACCCGTGCCCGACAGGCCGGGAATGCCATCAAAGCGCAACCGTCCGTCCCCGCCAAAGAATTCCAGCCCGAAGCGGGGCAGCAGGTCGGTCTTGGCGCTTTTCAGCCGGTTGAGCGCCGCATCCACCTGGTCGCGTCGCGCACGGATGTCAGGACGGCGTTCCAGCACCGTGTCGGGCATCTGCCCCACGGGTGGCGCAGGCACGTAATAGGCGGGCGGCGGTGCAAGGGCAGGCAGTCCTTCGGGGGGCTGTCCCGACAGCACGGCCAGACGCCTGCGCACAAGGTCAAGATGTGCAACCAGCACCGGCCTGCGCGCCTTCAGGTCAGACAGTTTCTGGTCAACGCCCGTCAGATCCGCCGCCGTTGCCTGTCCTGCGGCAAAACGGGCCTGACCATACCGGTGCAACTGTTCAAGCATGCCAATGCCGCGATCGGTCAGGGCGATCTGGCGCTGTAGCCCCTGCGTCTGCAGGTAATCATTGGCGGCATCGGCGGCAATGACCATCTGTACGCCGTGGAAGTACTCTTCTTCCGTCTTCATGCCTGCTTTCGCAGCCTTTACATCCGCATGGCGACCGCCAAACAGGTCCGGTTCCCATGACGCGCCAATGCCTGCCAGATGCCCGTCGGTGCCGGGGTCATTGCTGGTCGGCAGGGTGCTGGGATTGCGCCAGTACATGCCGCCACCCATCATGTTCCCCGTTGCCCCAACGGTGGGGTATAGCGCGGATTTCGCGACCGTATGCATTGCACGGGCTTCCAGCACGCGGTCACGCGCGATGCGGATGTCGGGGCTGGCGGCAAGGGCCGTGTCCACCGCCTGCACCAGTGCAGGGTCATGCCATGCTTCCCACCAGCGCGTAAGGTCGGTAGCGGGTAGCGTTGTTGCGGACGTTTGCGAAAACTGTCTGGGCACCGTGACATGCGACGCCGGTACGCGCGTGCGGAATGGCGAACATCCCGCCAGCCCCACGGCCATTGCAACGCCCCCCATGCAGGCGACCCGTGCCAATCTGTTCTTCATTATTCCTGCCTTGCCAACATGGATCTGAAGCGCGCGAGCGCAAATACAAGAAATACAATTCCCGTCACGGTTACGGTCAGCAGGGGCTGGAGGATCGCACCCAGCCCCGCATCACGGTACAGGATGGCCTGTGACAGGTTGACGAACTGCGTGGTAGGCAGGAAGCGCACCACCACCTGCATGGCGGCGGGCATGCTTTCCACCGGTGTCGCGGCCCCCGACAGCAGGTAGGCCACCGCATAGACCGGCACCACCAGCAGCCCGAACTGCGGCATGGTGGGGGCGACCGTTGCCAGCATGATGCCCAGCGCCGTGGCCGAAAACAGGTACAGCAGTGAACATGCGGCAAACAGCGTGACCGATCCCGCCAGCGGTACCCCCAGCCAGACATGCACCACCAGCCACAGCGACACGATGGCCGCGACAAAGATGACCAGCCCGTTGGTGACAATCTTGGCTACCGCGATCTCACTGGCCGTGACGGGCATGACCAGCAGGTGCTCCAGCGTGCCATGCTCGCGTTCGCGTATGACCGCCGCCCCCACCAGCACGATGGACAGGATGGTGATGTTGGTCACGATCTGCATGACCGAGGTGAACCACTTCGATTCACTGTTGGGGTTGAAGCGGATGCGGCTGGGCGCGGTAAAGGGGATCTGGTCCACCAGTGCCGGCGCATGCAGCATGTCGTTGACTTCCCCCAGCATGATTTCATTCAGGTACTCTGTTCCCAGTCCCGCCTGTGTCATGGCGGTGGCGTCCACCCGCAACTGTACGGCGGGGGTGCGCCCGGCCTTGACGTCCGCTTCGAACCGGGGCGGGATGTCGACAACGAAAATGTAATCGCCTTCATCCATGCCATGCAGGGCCTGCGCGCGGTCCACCAGCACCGGGGGCTTGAAATAAGGGGGCAAAACCGCGTCGCGCATCCGGCGCGACAGGGCGGAATTGTCTTCGTCAATAAAGGCGATGGTGGCATTGGAAACTTCCACCTTCACCCCATTGGCCACCAGCAGCACGCCAGCGGTAAACGCAAATACGATCAGCCCCAGCAGCACGCGATCATGCACCAGGCTGCGCAGTTCCTTGCCGCACAGAAGACCAACATTGACCAGCCAGCGCATCATGCCGTCATGCTTCCTGTTTTTTCAGCAGCAGGCGCGCCGCCAGCATGTAGACCGACCCGAAGGCGGCCAGTGCGATGTACATGGGCCAGAAGCTGCTGGTCCCCAGCCCCTTGGTAAAGCAGCCAAGGCTGATCAGCTGGTACCATGAGGCCGGAAAGCCCAGCCCCACGATGCGGCTGATCCCCGTCAGGGTGGAAGCGGGATAAAGCAGCCCGGAAAAATTGACCGCCGGGATCAGGCAGATGATGGACGTGCCGAAAATGGCTGCGACCTGTGAACTGACAAAGGTCGAGATCAGCAGCCCCAGCCCCGTGGCCGACAGAACGAACAGGACGCCCCCGATGGTCAGCCCCAGCAGCGACCCCTTCAGCGGCACGCCCATGACGATCACGGACACCGCCACCAGCATGAAATAGCTGATCGTCGCCAGCGCCACATACGGCGCCTGCTTGCCCATCAGGTACTGCCCCACCGATGCGGGGGAGGCGTAGAGGTTGACGATCGATCCCACCTCCTTTTCCCGCACCACGCCCAGGGCGGTCAGCATGGTCGGGATCAGGATCAGTGCAAGCATGATGACGCCGGGGGTCATGGCGTAGATGCTGCGGAATTCCTGATTGTAGGAAAAACGCGGCTCGATCGTGATGGGGGTCGCGGGCTGCTGCGGCAGTTCCCGGCCCAGGGTTGTCGCATATCCCCCCAGCACGCCGGTGACATAGGCACGCACATTGGCCGCGAGGAAGGGCACGGCGCCATCAATGATCACGCCCACTTCCGGCCTGCGCCCTGCTTCCATGTCACGGGCGAAGCCTGCGGGAATATCCAGCGCCAGCTGCACACGGCCATTGCGGATGGCGCGATCCAGCGTATCGGCATCGGCCACGGGTGCGCGTTCATGGAAATAGGCCGAGCCACGGAAACTGTCGATCAGGTCGCGGCTGATGGTGGTCCGGTCATGGTCGCTGACGGTAAAGCCGATCCCTTCCACATCGAATGAAATGCTCGACGCCGCCACCACCAGCAGGATCAGTGGCCCGATCAGCGCAAAGGTCAGGCGCAGCCGGTCGCGCAGCAGTTCAACCGCCTCGCGCCGGGCAAAGGCCCATGCCCGTGGCAGCCAGCCGCCCCCCAGCCTGCCAAACCGGGTGGCCAGCCTGTTGCTGACGCCATGCCACCATGCGCGCGCGGGTGCTGCGGGTTTCGGTGGCGGGGCCTGCGCATCGGTTGCCGCCTCGGCATCTTCCAGATAGGCGATGAAGGCGGCTTCCAGGTTGGGCGCCCTGCGTTTTTCAACCAGTTCGGTCGGCGTGCCGACCGCCAGCACATGCCCCCGGTGCATGAGCGAGATCCGGTCGCATCGCGCCGCTTCGTTCATGAAGTGGGTGGACACGAAAATCGTCACGTGCCCTTCACGTGACAGGCGGATCAGGTGCCGCCAGAACATGTCGCGCGCCGCAGGGTCCACGCCCGATGTCGGTTCGTCAAGGATCAGGATTTCGGGATTGTTGATGCACGCCGCCGCCAGTTGCAGGCGCTGGCGGATACCCAGCGGCAGGGAAGCCGGGCTGACATCGGCATAGGGACGCAGTTCAAACGAATCAAGCGACTGTTCGACCGCCTGCGTGGCCTTGCCGGGGGGCATGCGGTACAGCCGCGCCTGCAGCATGAGGTTCTGCCGCACGGTCAGTTCCTCATATAACGAGAACGCCTGTGACATGTACCCGATACGCATGCGGGTTTTCATGTCGCCCGCCGTGATCTGTTCGCCAAACAGCTTGGCCGTGCCGCTGGTCACGTCCAGCAGGCCGGTCAGCATCTTCATGGTGGTGGACTTGCCGCAGCCGTTGGAGCCGAGGAAGCCGAAGATTTCACCCCGGCTGATGGTGAAGCTTACGTCGCTGACCGCCGTGAAACTGCCAAAACGGCGGGTCAGGTGTTCGGCCTCGATGGCGGGCGGGCCGCCGGGATTTGTATAGGGCGGAATGATGAAACCGCTGGCCTGCTGGCGTCTGGCATCCGGCAGCAGCGATATGTAGGCATCTTCCAGCGACGTGGTGTGCGTGCGTTCCAGCACGCTATGGGTCCGGTCACTGATCAGGACCCTGCCGCCATCCATGGCTACCAGCCACGCAAACCGCTCCGCTTCATCCATATACGCGGTGGACACGATGACCGTCATGGACGGCCGCTCCTTGCGCAGCTGGTCCACCAGTGTCCAGAACTGCTGGCGCGACAGCGGATCGACGCCCGTGGTCGGTTCGTCCAGGATCAGCAGGTCGGGGTCATGCACCAGCGCACAGCACAGGCTGACCTTCTGCTTCATGCCGCCCGACAGGTGGCCCGCCGCCCGGTCGGGGAAGGGGGCCAGCCCCGTGGCATCCAGCAGGCGCTGGATGCGTGCATCACGCGCCTGCGCATCCATGCCGAACAGGCGGGCGAAGAAATCGATGTTTTCCCATACCGACAGCGTGGGATACAGGTTGCGGCCCAGACCCTGCGGCATGAAGGCGACGCGCGGCAGGAACGCCTCCCGTGCGCGGCGGTCGCCCATATCCGATCCCAGCACGGACACCGTGCCCGACTGCAGCCTGCGCACGCCGGCAATCAGGCCCAGCAGGGTGGATTTGCCCACGCCATCCGGCCCGACAAGGCCGATGGTGGTCCCGGCGGGCAGGTCCAGCGTTACGTTGTCCAGTGCCGTGACCGCGCCATAGCGGTGGGTCACCCCCGTAATGGTGATGCCCGCCGGGTTATGCGGCATATTGGCGCTCATTGCGGGGCATCGGCCACATCAAGCGTTGCGGGCCAGCGGGTGGACAGGTCGGTGCGCACATAGCCATCGCCCGTCATGCCCGATTTCAGCACGTCGCCATAATGCCGGGCCGTTTCGGGGGAGACGCGCAGCTTCACGCGATAGACCAGCTTGTCACGCTCGGTGGCGGTTTCGACATATTTCGGGGTGAACTGCGCTTCGGGTGAAATGAAGGAAATCGTGGCCGGAATGACCTGCTGGTGCAGCGCGTCCAGCGCAATGCGCGCCTGGTCGCCCACGCGCAGTCGTCCCGCCTGCTGTGAGGGGAAGAAGATGGTCAGGTACATGTCCGTGGGGTCAAGCAGGGACGCCACGCGGCCGCCACCGGGCAGCACGGCGCCCTTTTCCACGATCCGGTATTCGATCCGGCCCGCCACGGGCGCGCGGATGGTCATGTCATTGGCTGCGGAGGCCGCTTCCGTAACCTGCGCCTGCGCTGCATCGGCTGCCGCCTGCGCCGCGTCCACGGCTCGGCCCGCCGCATCGGCGGCGGATGTCGCGGTATCGAGATTTGTCTGGTGCTGCGACAGTTCCATGTCGGACACCAGATGCTGGTGGAACATGGTGCGGGCGTGGTCAAGGTCAAGCTGCGAAAGATGCTGCGCCGACAGGCGGGCATCACGTTCGGCGCCCGCGCGGGCGACATCGGCCTGTGCCGCGCGCAGATGGGCGCGCGCCGCATCCAGTTGCGCCCGTGCGGTGGTGTCATCCTCGCGGGCAAGGACCTGGCCACCGGTTACGCTATCCCCTTCGTGGAAGTCCAGTTCCGTGATCCGGCCGGGATACTTGACCGCCACGTCGATGCGGGCCAGTTCCAGCCGCCCGTTGGCGCGCGCAAGGCCCGCAGGCAGGTCGCCACGGTGCTGTACCACATACCATCCGGCCCCGCCGGCCACCACGATTACGGCAATGCCCGCACCGATCGCTGCGTCACGCCACTTCATGCCGCCGGGCCTTCATGCTGTCCCGCGCAGGTCGTGTTAAAATGAAATGACGCGATCATGAATCTTTCCTCGTGGTCAACGCAGGCTGTCCTGCCGTCTGGGTGTATCTTCGATGGGAATGAAAGGTCATGCATTGATCCAGAGGCGGATATCTGAACTTTCCTGATAAAAAACGACGTCCTGCCGCGGATGAAAAAAAGCGGGTACGGACATCCCTTTAATATGTATACGCATAAGTGTATTTTAAATTTAAAAAGGAAAGCAACCCACAAAATATCCGGTTCGGTGTATCTTATGTGTCGGCATATGTCTCAGGTGTGCATTATGCGTGGGCAGTTCATGGTGACCGGCTGCCTACACGCAGGGACTGGCCGCACGATCACGAGGAAAGCAGCAACAGGATGCCAGAGAAGGAATACCCCAGGCCTGCCCGCATGGGCCGTCCGTCCGTAGCGGAGGCAGCGACGCTGTCCGAGAGGATTCTGGAGGAAGCCGGGCGGCTGTTCTTCGACCTTGGGTTCCGGGGTACCAGCATGGACATGGTGGCGGAGGCGGCAGGTGTTACGAAACGCACCCTTTACGCGCGATACCGCGGCAAGCCCCTGCTGTTTGAAGCCGTGGTCAGCACGACCATCGATATCCGGCTGGATGCGCTGGCACTGCTGATGCCGGCGGATGGGGATATCCGCTCACGGCTTGTGTCGATCTGCACGCTGCTGCTGGACTGGCTGCTGACGGATCGCAGCGTGGGAATGTACCGCGTGGTGTCAGCGGAAAGCCGACAGTTCCCCGCACTTGCGCGTAATATCCATTCCCATGGTGCGCGCAGGGCGGCGCAGTTGATCGGTCACGTTCTGCACGAGGGCGTGAAGAAGGGGGAAATCGCAGTTGGTGATATCGCCTTTGCGGCGGATTACCTGACGGCTGCCGTGATCCAGTATCCGTTCCAGCAGGCTGTTCTGGGCCTGATTGCGGCGAGGCTGGATGACGCCATGCGCCGTCATATCGATCAGGCGGTGGAACTGTTCCTGAACGGGACGCGGGTCCACCCATTGCAGGAACGGTAACCGGAAGGTCGGGCCGCGCCCCCGCAAAGGGGCATGGCCCGGTGCCTGCCTATTCCTGATCGGGAGCAGGGGCGGAGTTGAGCTGAATATACTTCTCGATCCCCACCTGACGGATCAGGTCGAACTGACGGTCGAGGAAATCTTCATGCTCTTCCTCGTTGACCAGGATCCTGAGCAGCAGATCGCGGGAGACGAAGTCGCGCACGCTTTCGCAATACGCGATGCCCTCGCGCAGGTCGCCAATGGCCTTTTCCTCAAGCTTCAGGTCGCATCTGAGGATTTCCTCCACATCCTGTCCCACCAGGATCTGGTTGTAGCGCTGCACGTTAGGCAGGCCGCCCAGATACAGGATGCGCTCGATCAGCCAGTCGGCGTGCTTCATCTCCTCGATTGATTCTTCGTATTCCTTCTTGCCCAGCAGGGTCACACCCCAGTGGCGCAGCGTGCGGGCGTGCAGGTAATACTGGTTGATGGCCGTCAGCTCGTTCGTCAGCTGCGTGTTCAGGTGTTCGATAACCTTGGGGTCTTTGATCGGCATGGCGTGACTCGCTATGATAAACTATGGCAGGATTGGATATATTTGACTTGATAGGGATTTGTAAATAAAAAATCATTGCATATCAGTGCATTAATAATGATAATTCTTATTCTCAAATATAAGGTATGCATTTTTTTCATCCACCTGTTATCGCACCTATCCCGCATGGGGGAGTGGCGTGCGCCATTATCAGGGCCATCCATGCCGCGTGGCGGCCGGCATCATTATTCATGTCCGTTTTTTTTCACTGCCTCCATCCGTAAGCCACGGGATAATCAAACTGTATGCTCGCGACCATTATTGCCGCCATGTTGCCTCTCGTCGTGGTTTTCCTGCTGGGCTACCGTGCCGGATGGCATCATGATTTCAATGGGGAGCAGGTTTCCGTCCTGAACCGGATGGTCATGCTTTATGCCTTTCCCCTCAATCTGTTCGTGGGCATTGCGGGCATGCCGCGCACCATCCTTGCGGGGCAGTTGCCGCTGGCGGCGTCGGTATTCGGGATCATGTGTGGCAGTTTTGGCGTGGCATATGTCCTGTCGCGCCATGTGTTCCGGCGGGGGGCTGCGGCCTCCACCCTGCAGGGACTGGCCATGGGGGCGCCATCGGTGCCCTTCATCGGGTCGGCCATGCTGCCGGTACTGGTGGGGCATGCCAGTACGTCCGTGGCCATTTCGGCCGCCGTGTTCGCCATGGTTCTGGTCCAGACGCCAGTCTGCATGGTCATGCTGGCCAAAAGTACCCATGTGGGATCGCCGGAACAGGCCCGGCTCTGGCCACAGATCATCGCATCCTGCAGGGAGCCTATTGTCTGGGCCCCGATTGTCGCGACCCTTCTGGTCGTGGCAGGTGTCCACATACCTCCATCGCTGCTCAGGTCGGGGGAACTGCTGGGCAATGCGGCTGCGGGGGTCGGTCTGTTCGCATCGGGGATCGTGCTTTTCCTGCAGCGGGTTTCAGTGACGTTGCCAGTGGTGGTGACGGTCACCGTGCGTAATATTGTCATTCCCGCCCTGTCCTGGCTGCTGCTGACCATGCTGGGTCTGCCGCATGAGGTGATCCGTACTGCCGTGCTGGCCCTGTCCATTCCGGTGGGAACGGTTGTCGTCATCCTTGCGGTGCGTTTCGGGACGGATGAGCAGGAAGCGGCATCGACCCTGTTTCTTAGCGCCGTGGTGTCGGTTCTGACGATGGCGCTGTTCATTGCCTGTGTAGGATAGGGATGGGCTGTATCCGACCTGTTTTTAAAATGTCATGCCCATGCGGGCGGTCCGGGCCGCGCGGACAAATTATCTGGTAAGGGTGGATGGTCAGTTGCGCCTGTTTCGGATCTCTTCACGACGTAGGGCGCGCAAGTCCATGCCTGCCGTCTCATAACCGATTTCCGCTACCCGAAGGGGAACGATGGTGTCCGCCGGATGCTCACGGCCTGACCAGTTTCCCCACAAGACTTCCGCTGTGAATTTGCGGCCGCGGCATTCGACTTCCACGAAATCACCGACCACAGGAACCGGCCCGTCAAAGCGGTTCTCATTCGTACGAAGCTCGCGCTCGGTCACGATTTCGCCCGATCGAAGCATGATCCGTTTTATCCAGTAGCCCATATCTGAACATGGCAGCCTGCCTTCATCCCTCAAGCCACAAGAGGCTGTTTGAAAAGTCAGATCTGGCAACATCGTGAAATCAGAAGAAAGTTTTTGGCGAAGCTTTTTTCAAAAAGCTTCAAAGAAATCTGCCTTTTTGGAAAAGGCAGTGCCCAAAAGCTTTTATTTTTTTATCAATGAGTTGTTTTTGAACATATTCTAAAGGTAGTATATAATAACAAAAAACTATTATTATATTTTCAATATAAAAATATAAACAAATGATTATTTATTATAGTTTTATTTTTTGTTTTCATTCACGTAGCATACAATTTCACCAAATATTCATATTATATGTCGCGTGCTGCCCTATACCTTTCCATGCCTATGATCTGAATAGGCGTCTGGACAGGAATGGACATCATGAAACAGGATTCCGAACCGAAGTCGCCGCATATCCATGAAGAATGGCAGCCTGCGCTTGTCCTGGTGTGGAAAGACACAAGGGGACAGGCAAAGCGGGCGTTACCGTCCACCCCACCTGAAATGATGGAAGAAGACGAAGAGTATATTCATGACGAATTCTGATGTTCTCCCTTCCATTCATGATAAGGAAACCAGACGGAGATGACCCCCGACATGACCGAATTGCCCGGCAGTGACAAGGCATCATGGGAACGCAACCGCCTGCGTGCGGAAGTTCTGGACGATATTGATGAAGAAATAGAACTTGAACTGGATGATGCGCGTCTGGGTTCGGACAAGGACAATGGCACGCCTGATTTCAGACGGGCCTATTTTCGTGAACTGCTGTCCCTGCAGGGCGAACTGGTCAAGTTGCAGGACTGGGTTAAGGAAACCGGGCACAGGCTGGTGGTGATCTGTGAAGGACGGGACGCGGCAGGCAAGGGGGGCGTGATCAAGCGTATTACCCAGCGGCTGAACCCGCGCATATGCCGTGTCGCGGCATTGCCCGCCCCCAATGACCGGGAGCGCACGCAGTGGTATTTCCAGCGTTACGTCAGTCATCTGCCGGCGGCAGGGGAAATCGTGCTGTTTGACCGTAGCTGGTATAACCGCGCGGGCGTTGAACGGGTCATGAATTTCTGCACTGATGATGAATACGAGGAATTCTTCCGCTCGGTTCCCGAATTTGAACGCATGCTGGTGCGTAGTGGCATACAGATCGTCAAATACTGGTTTTCCATTTCCGATGATGAACAGGAACTGCGCTTTCGTGCCCGTATGGAAGATCCATTGAAGCAGTGGAAACTCAGCCCCATGGACCTGGAAAGCAGGCGGCGGTGGGAATCCTATACGCTGGCCAAGGAAATCATGCTGGAACGTTCAAATATTGATGAAGCGCCATGGTGGATTGTTCCGGCTGATGACAAGAAGAAGGCCCGGCTTAATTGCATAAGCCATCTTCTGTCGCAGGTACCCTATCATGATGTCAGCAAGCCCGAAGTGCGGCTGCCCGAGCGTGTCTACAGCCCTGATTATATCCGCCAGCCCGTGCCCGATACCATGATCGTGCCGCAGAAATACTGAATGTGGAAATAAATAATAAAAGTTTTTGGACGCCGCCTTTTTTTAAGGCGGCGTTTTTTTTAGATTTCTGAAAAACAGTTCCACCAAAATTTTTATGATTTACATGATTTATTGCAGGTATTTTTATGAAACTGTCTGCAATATCATACCATTATTTATATAAAAACCGGGACCACATACCATGTGGTCCCGGTTCTTTTTTTGCGGAATATCAGACAGGATCAGGCATTGAGGATATAGAACAGTCCGGCCGCGATCGTGATGGTGACCGGCAGGGTGCAGACCCACGCCAGGGCAATCTTGACCAGCATGCCACGGTTGATGCCCGAACCGGACCCCAGCATGGTGCCGGCAATACCGGCGGTGATGATATGTGTCGTGCTGACCGGCAGGCCGGTATAGCCCGCGGTGGCGATCAGGCCCGCGCCCACCAGTTCGGCCGATGCACCCTGCGCTGGCGTCAGGTGCGTATTGCCGATCTTTTCACCCAGCGTATGCACGATCCGTTTGTAACCGATCATGGTGCCGATTCCCAGGCACAGTGCGCTGAGCAGGCGCACCCACCACGGCGCGTATTCCACCACCGGGCGCATCTCGTTACCCAGCACCTTGGCCTGTGCGCGTTCGTGGGTCGAGGCGGCAGGATTGGCTGAAACCACCTTCAGCCCCGCGACAACTTCATACATATCCGCACGCAGGACAGAGGGGACAATATGCTCCGCATCGGTCCGGGACAGGCGGCTTACCGCGGCAATCGCCTCGTCACGCAGGCCATCATGGTCGTACTGATCGATCAGGGGGGCTGCACTGGTGGCGTATTCCGCAATATGGGGAATGCGCGGCGTGCTGTCGGGGGCCAGGGCAAAGGTGGCGGGCAGGATGCCGATGATGGTCAGCATGATCAGGCCGATGCTTTTCTGTCCGTCATTGCTGCCATGGGAAAAGCTGACGCCGGTGCAGGTCAGGATCAGCAGTCCCCGGACCCAGCCGCGTGTCGGCCTGTCACCCTGCGGCGGCTGGTACAGTTCGGGATCATGGACAAGGTGCTTGATAATGAAATACAGCCCGCCCGCGCCAACCAGACCCAGCAGGGGCGAGATGGCCAGGGCGCGCAGGATTTTCCATATCTGTGACCAGTCAACGCTGTTGCCCAGGTCACGCGTATGCAGAAGCGCATCGCCAATGGCGATTCCGATCAGCGCGCCGATGACGCAATGGGAACTGGAGTTCGGTATGCCAAACCACCACGTAAACAGGTTCCATGCCAGCGCCGTGCCAAACAGCGAAATCAGCATCGGCACGGCGGGGTCGCCATTGGGGGGGGACAGGACATCCGCCGGCAGTAGCTCAACCAGCCCGTAGGCCACGCTGATGCCGCCCAGCAGCACACCGACAAAATTCATGCACCCCGACCAGATGACGGCGGTGCGGGGTTTGAGTGACCTGGTATAGATGACGGTCGCAACGGCATTGGCCGTATCATGGAAACCGTTTACGAATTCAAAGACGCAGACAAGCGCAAAGCATATGACCAGTGCGATGATGGAGAAAGCCGAATATGGCGCGAAGTGGAGCATGAAACAATACACCAGTAAGTTATTGTTATGCGCACCATAAATAAGAATAAATTAAAATATAAGATGAACTGTATTTGTTTAATATAATATTCATATTTGCAATGGAATGCGAAAATATTGCCTGCGATCCACGCGGGGTGGGGTTTCAGGCCCGCAGGCGTGTGGTTTCCATCGCGCGCGGGGCCTTGGTGCGACCAAGCCGGAAGCGGCTGCGGGCCTGTGCCACGGCAGCTTCGAACGTGGGCAGGATGTCCCCGTCCATCTGCGTTACGCGTTCATGCATGGCGCGGAATTCATACGGCTCATCGGGACCGTTGTGGAAGACGATACCAACAAAGATCCCATCGATTTCGATAACGCTGGATTCAAACATAAGGCTGTTTCCTGCCTGTTTTTCCGTAAGGGGTGATGTATGCAACACCGTCCCGTTGCGGGTGCTATGCAGTAGTTCGCGTGCGCGGGCAACCGGAAATAGATGAACTTTCTATGACAGGCGCAAATATACACGCGTATGTGCATGTAATGGCTGGTGTCATAAAAACTTCATACAAAACAGATCAGGTTATTATTGCCATTGCTCACCATGGCGGCCTAGTTCTGCTGTTGTGACATATACATCAGGAATTACATGATGGAACTTCCATCCACCATTACGGCCGGCGATGGCGCCGCAATGGACAAGAATACGCGCGGGCGGTTTGGCGATCTGGTTTTTGGCATGATCGCCCGCCTGGCGGGATGGTTCATCCTGCTGGTCATGGCGGGTATTGTCATTGTGCTGGCCAGCGGGGGATGGCGGGCATTTTCCACCTTTGGTCCCGGTTTTTTCACCAGTACGGCATGGAACCCGATTTCAGATCATTTTGGTGCCGCGACCTCCATTTTCGGTACCCTGGTCACCACCCTGATCGCCCTTGTCTTTGCCGTGCCGTTTGCATTTGGCGTGGCGTTCTGGCTGGTGGAAATGGCGCCACCGGCACTGGCGCGGTTTATTGAAACCGCCGTGCAACTTCTGGCGGCCGTGCCCTCCATCATATTTGGCATGTGGGGTTTTTTCATCGTGGTGCCGTTCATGGCCCATTACATTGAACCCATGGTGACGCATTACCTGGGCCACGTGCCCGCAATCGGCCTGCTGTTCCGTGGCGCGCCCTATGGCACCGGGTTGCTGACTGGCGGGCTGATCCTGGCCATCATGATTACGCCATTCATCTGTTCGGTCATGACGGATGTATTCGTCTCCATCCCCGCCGTGCTGAAGGAAAGCGCCTTCGGCCTTGGCGCCACGCGGTGGGAGGTGATGCGTCAGGTGGTCCTGCCGTGGTCGCGGCAGGCAGTCATGGGCGGCATCATGCTGGGGACGGGGCGTGCGTTGGGTGAGACAATGGCCGTGACCTTCGTCATTGGCAACAGCAACCGCATGGGCTGGTCGCTGTTCGCGCCGGGCAACACCATTGCATCACTGATTGCGCTGGAATTTCCCGAAAGTTCGGCAGGCAGCCTGAAACTGTCGGCCCTGCTGGCCCTTGGGGCGATCCTTATGATCATTTCGTTCATTACCCTGGCCTGCTCGCGCATTTTCCTGCAGCGCGGCACGTCAAGTTGAGGAAGTCCATGATGTCGGCTCCCCAATCACAATCCACTGACGCCGGTGGATGGCAGCGTGGCGGCGCGCAGGCCGTGCGGCGCAGGCTGGTTGAACGGTTTGTCAGCCTTTTGTGCAACATGGCGACGGTTGTCGTGCTGTTCGTGCTGTTTTCAATTTTATGGACACTGATCACACGTGGGGCAGGGGGGCTGTCGCTGCCGACCTTCTTGCACAGCACGGCGGCCCCCGGCAGCGGTGGCGGTCTGGCGAATGCCATTATCGGCAGTTGCGAACAGACCGGCCTCGCCGCCCTGATCGGCACGCCGATCGGCATGATGGCGGGGATCTACCTGTCCGAATTCGGTCAGGACGGGCGGATTGTCTCACTGGTCCGGTTTGTTTCGGACATGCTGCTGTCGGTGCCGTCCATTCTGGTGGGGCTGTTCATCTACCTGATCATTGTGGAACCGGCGGGGCATTTTTCCGGCATGGCAGGCACGCTGGCGCTGGCGGTGCTGTTCATCCCCATCGTCGTCCGCACGACGGAAGACATGCTGCGCCTTGTCCCCCGCGCCATGCGCGAAGCGGCCTATGCGCTGGGTGCGCCGGGGTGGCGGGTGATCCTGAATGTCTGCCTGCGTTCGGCGCGGGGCGGCATCATGACCGGCATCCTGCTGGCACTGGCGCGGATATCGGGTGAGACGGCGCCTTTGCTTTTTACCTCCCTTGGCAACCTGAACTGGTCCACCAACCTCAATGCGCCAATGGCCAGCCTGCCGGTCACGATCTACCAGTACGCCGGTTCGGCCTATGATGACTGGGTGCAGATGGCATGGACCGGGGCATTGCTGATTACTGTCGCGGTGCTTGCGACAAACATCCTCGCCCGCTGGTGGCTGACGCGTAATGGATCCGCACAACAATGAACAAAATCATCATGGATGACACGATTGGCCGCGACACGGTTCTGCCGGCGCTGGCGATACGCAACCTGAATTTCTGGTACGGTAGCAACCATGCGCTGAAAGACATATCGCTGGATTTCCCGATCCATCAGGTCACGGGCATGATCGGGCCGTCAGGCTGTGGCAAGTCAACGCTGCTGCGTATCCTCAACCGCATGTATGACCTTTATCCCGGCCAGCGCGCGACGGGGGAGGTGCTGTTTGACGGACGCAACATCCTGTCCCCCGGTCTGGATGTGAACGTGCTGCGTTCGCGCATTGGCATGGTGTTCCAGAAACCCACGCCGTTTCCCATGTCCATTTATGACAACATCGCCTTTGGCGTGCGGCTGCATGAACGCCTGTCGCGCGCGGATATGGACCAGCGTGTGGAAGGCGTGTTGCGGCGCGTGGCGCTGTGGAACGAGGTCAAGGACCGGCTCAATGCCTCCGCCGCCGCCCTGTCGGGCGGGCAGCAGCAGCGCCTGTGCATTGCCCGCACCATTGCGACACGACCCGAAGTCATCCTGCTGGATGAACCGACCAGTGCGCTGGATCCGATTTCCACTGCCCGGATCGAGGAACTGCTGGATGAACTGAAGCAGGAATTTTCCATCGCCATCGTGACGCACAACCTGCAGCAGGCGGCCCGATGCGCGGACCGTGTCGCGTTTTTCTACATGGGTGAACTGGTGGAGGTGGATACGGCGGACAAGATGTTCACCGCCCCCCATGCCAAGCGCACCCAGGATTATATTACCGGCCGCTTCGGCTGACAGCGAAAGCAGTAACGATGCCACATGAATCCGTACACACGGTCCAGAGTTATGAACAGGAACTGGAACAGCTCCGTTCGCTGGTAAACAAGATGGGTGGCCTGGTGGAACGGCAGGTGGCGCAGGCCATTACCGCCGTGGTCGAACATGATGAGGAGGCGGCCCTCGACGCGCCCGAAATGGACCCGCAGGTTGATGAACTGGAACGCGAGACCGAGGCGCTGGTCATTCGCCTGCTGGCGCTGCGCGCACCCATGGCGGGCGACCTGCGTGAGGTCGTGGTCGCGCTGAAAATCTCGGGCGACCTTGAACGCATCGGGGATTGCGCGGCCTCCATCGCACGGCGCGCCATGCGCAACGAACTGCTGTCATGTCCCATTTCGCTGACAGGACTGCACAGCATGGGGCGTCTTGTGCAGGAAAACCTGCGGTGTACCATTGATGCGATGGACCAGCGCGACCCGGAACTGGCGCGTATTGTCTGGCATTCGGATACGGCGGTGGATGAACTCTATGTCTCCCTGTTCCGTGAACTGGTGACCTACATGATGGAAGACCCGCGCAATATCGGCCCCTGTGCCCATCTGCTATTCATTGCCAAGAACCTTGAACGCATTGGCGACCATGCCACCAATATCTCCGAACGCGTCTATTACGCCGTAACCGGCAACATCCTGCCAATCGTGCGGCCGCGTGGGAAAACATTCGACTGAAAACCATCCCTGTCGTCGCCCTGCTGCCTGCGGGCGATGGCAGTATGGATTCAACTATACCGCGTGGGGATCTGACAGGCCGTGCATGGATCAATGCCCCATCACGGTCATGCCCGTCGGTGGACATCTGTTCATGACGGTAATACGGGGTAATGCATTGTGGTGGTGGACAGGGCGGTTTTTCCTGCCTGTGTCGTGCGGAGCCTGTAACGCGGTCGCACCGGTTGGCATGGTCACGGGGGCATGTGTTATGACAGTGCCATTGTGCTGTTTCCAGACCGGATGATTTTCCTGAATGACCGATTGCCCTTCTTCCCCCGCTGATCGTCTTGATGGCGTGCTGGCCACCTTGTGTGAAAATGGCCTGGCGGCGCGTATCAGCACCTCCCCCTCCGTGCTGGAAGCCCATAGCCATGGGGAGGCCATGGATGCTGCCTGCCTGCCCGCCGCCGTGGTCTTTGCGGAATCGACGGATGATATCGCAGCCGTATTGCGGGCCTGTCATGCCCACCGGGTGCCTGTCGTGGCCTTTGGGGCCGGGACATCGGTGGAAGGGCACGTCACCCCGGCGGAACATGGCATAAGCCTTGACCTGTCGGGCATGACGGACATCGTTGAACTGAACGCCGAGGACCTTGACTGCCGCGTGCAGGCCGGTCTGACCCGTCAGGCCCTGAATGCGCAGATCCGCGATACGGGCCTGTTCTTCCCGGTCGATCCGGGTGGGGAGGCCACTCTGGGCGGCATGTGCGCCACCCGTGCATCGGGCACGGCGGCAGTGCGCTATGGCACGATGAAGGAAAATGTCCTTGGGCTGACTGTCGTGCTGGCGACGGGGGAAGTGATCCGTACGGGGGGGCGCGTGCGCAAGTCATCCACCGGATATGATCTGACATCGCTGTTCATCGGGTCGGAAGGCACGCTGGGTATCGTAACCGAGGTCCAGCTGCGCCTGCACGGGCGGCCCGAAACCATTTCCGCCGCCGTCTGTCAGTTTGCCAACCTGAATGACGCCGTGCAGACGGCCATTGAAATCATCCAGTGCGGCATTCCCATTAGCCGCGTTGAACTGCTGGATGATGTGCAGATGGCTGCATCCATCCGTTATTCCGGCCTGACGGGGTATGAACCGCTGACCACGCTGTTCTTTGAATTCGCCGGTGCGCCGGCGGCGGTGGCTGAACAGGTGACCCAGACCGAGGCGATCGCCCTGTCCAATAACGGCCTGTCCTTTGCCTGGGCTGACACGGCGGAGGACCGCACACGGCTGTGGAAAGCCCGGCATGACGCGTTCTGGGCGGCGAAGGCGATCGAACCGACCGCGCGCGTCATTTCCACCGATTGCATCGTGCCCATTTCCCGTCTGGCGGAACTGATCGCGGGCGTGCGGGAAGATATTGCCCAATCAGGACTGCGCGTGCCCCTGCTGGGGCATGTGGGGGATGGTAATTTCCATGCCCTGATCATTACCGACCACACGCCCGAGGGATATGCCCGCGCGCTGGATCTGGACCGCAAGATCGTATTCCGCGCTTTGGCGCTGGGTGGATCGTGCAGCGGGGAACACGGCGTGGGCATGGGCAAGCTGGAATTTCTGGAAACCGAACATGGTGGTGGCACGCTGAGCGTCATGCGCGCGCTGAAGAACACCATGGATCCCCACCATATCCTTAATCCCGGCAAGCTGCTGCCACCGGGGCGTGTGTATCAGGGGTGATGCAGGCTGCCGCCCTTTCCCTGTTCCGGGGAAGGGTGGTAGAGGCCATATTTAACAATATTTTTTGTGAAATTAAAAAGCACTACACAATCGTATAATTCCATATAACTACAAAAATAGTTGTATTAATATTATTTTCCTTCATGATGCAGGGATTGGGTGAGGCCGTTTCGCCCGCCCATTGCATGAAGGATCGGCGCGTATGCCCGCCAATGTCATTCCCTCCGCATCCGTCCCGTGGCCCGGGCGTACCGTGCTGCGTCATGTGGACGCGCACGCCCTGCTGCGTTATGTCTCTCCGGTCATTCTGGTGCTGATGTGGCAGGGGGCATGTTCCACCGGGATGGTGTCCACCCGGCAGGTGGCGTCCCCGGTGCAGGTGATCATGACGGGGTGGGGCCTGCTGCGGGATGGCACGCTGGGTGCGAACCTTGGCGTATCCCTTGCCCGCGCGGCGACCGGCCTTGCCATTGCAGTAGTGCTGGGGGTGGGATTTGCGCTGATATCGGGCCTGTCGCGACTGGGCGAGGATATTGTCGATGCCCCGCTGCAGATCCTGCGCACGCTGCCCGCCCTTGCCATGGTGCCGCTGTTCATCTTGTGGTTCGGCATTGGGGAGATACCCAAGATCGCCCTTGTCGCACTGGGGGCGACCTTTCCCATCTATCTCAACCTGCACAAGGGCATCCGTTCGATTGATCCCCGCCTGCTGGAAATGGCCCGCACGCTGGGCCTGTCACGCATGCAGACCATCCGCGACGTGATCCTGCCCGGTGCGCTGCCTGACCTGCTGGTGGGGCTGCGTTTTGCGGTGGGCATGTCATGGCTCATGCTGGTGGTGGCGGAACAGGTGAATGCCGAAAGCGGTATTGGCCACATGATGATGGAGGCGCAGGATTTCCTGCGCACGGACATCATCATGGTGGGACTTGTGATCTACGGCCTGCTGGGCCTTGTGTCGGATCAGGTCGTGCGTCTGATGGAGCGTGTGTTCCTGTCATGGCGGCCGGTTCACCAGCGGGGACAGGGGGTATGAACGCCGCGGTCATGACGAATGGGACGCGTGACGTGTCTTCCCCAAAGAATGGCGTCGTTGCCATAAATGGCCTGACACGCCGTTTCGGGCGCGGGGCTGCGGTGCTGGACAGGCTTGACCTGACTATTGCATCGGGGGAATTCGTGGCCCTGCTGGGCCATAGTGGTTCGGGCAAATCCACCCTGCTGCGCACGCTGGCGGGGCTTGATCCGGTGCATGAAGGTACGGTTGCGCGCCCTGATTCGGTTTCGGTCGTGTTTCAGGACGGACGCCTGCTGCCATGGAAGCGGGTATGGGAAAATGTCGTGCTGGGGCAGGCGGGGGCTGACCGCCGCAGGCGCGCGATTGCGATGCTGGAGGAAGTCGGCCTGGGCCACCGTGTGGATGCGTGGCCGCTGACCCTGTCGGGTGGGGAAACGCAGCGTGCCGCACTGGCGCGCGCGCTCGTGCGCAGGCCAGCCTTTCTTATGCTGGATGAACCTTTTGCCGCCCTCGATGCGCTGGCACGACTGAAGATGCAGCGGCTGGTGGCGCGGTTATGGGCGCGCCATGGCTGCGCGGTGCTGCTGGTCACGCATGATGTGGATGAAGCGCTGATGCTGGCTGACCGTGCCATTGTGCTGGATCGTGGCCGCATCCGCACCGACATCACCATTGCCCTTGAACGCCCGCGCCATCATGCCGATCCGGGTTTCATCCACCTGCGTGGCGTATTGCTGGATGCGCTGGGTGTGCATGATGATTAGGCGCGCCCGCATGTTGACACCACCTTCCAACCATACAGGCCTGACATGACCAAAGCCCCTGACCGCGTATCCGATACCCTCGTGGACCGCCTGATCCTTGATCGCTGGTCCCCGCGTGCCTTCACGCCCGCCCCGATTGATGAAGCGACGCTGCTGTCCTTCCTTGATGCCGGACGGTGGGCGCCATCCGCCTATAACGCGCAGCCGTGGCGCTTTATTTACGCCCGCAGGGATACGCCGGACTGGGAGCGTTTCCTGTCATGGCTGATCCCGTTCAACCATGCCTGGGCGCAGAATGCGTCGGCGCTGGTCTATGTTGCATCCCACACCGTGACCGGTGGTGGTGCTGCCGAACCCGTGCCCGCACCTACCCATTCATTCGATGCGGGTGCCGCAACGGTGCTGGTGCAACTCCAGCTCAGCAAGGCAGGATGGGCGGCCCATCCCATCAGCGGGTTTGACCATAGACAGGCGCGTTCCGGTCTGGAACTGCCTGATGATTATGCCCTGAATGCGGCCCTTGTCATCGGACGGCAGGGGGAGGTGGCCAGCCTGCCTGAATCCCTGCGTGCCCGCGAAGCCCCTTCCGCCCGCAGGCCCCTGACGGAAATTGCCTTTGCCGGGCGCTTTCCTGAATCAGCATCCTGAAATGACGGGCATGGGTTATGCTGACCTGTAAACCAATACTGGCCGTGTTTTTCGTAAGGACAGTGGCGGCGGAAATATGAACCCCGCAATGTCCCTGCCGGATCATATCTGACACCTTCATGCCGGTTCCCCGACACATGCTGTCGGGGGTGAGTGATCCTAATCCGTATCCACCTGATCGGGCGTAACGGGTTTTTCCTGCCAGATATAATCTGTTTTCCTGCTATGCGCATGGACTGCGGAATATAGTTGGAAATACGTTAAGTTGATTGTGAACCCATACTCGGCATTCTGGAATGGTATGCCAGCCGGGGCAGATTTGCAGCCCAGGCCTCTGAGCTTTTCATTCGCCGCTTCCGGATTGCGCGCAGGGGGATCGCCCTGAAGACTGTAGGCGGATGATTTCGTCGGGCAGATAAGATCACCATTGCCTGACTGACCCATGGGCGCCCCGGTCAGATCGTTCGTTGCTGCCGGTAAATAAGGATCGTTGGCAGTCGTATTGCTGGATGACAGGACGTCATTCCTGAGATGACGGTTACAATTGATGATGGCCCCGTTCTGGTCAAAAGCACCGCTTTCGGCTGGTGGTGCATCCGCGACGCATCCGGACAGGATATGGATGGCCTGAACCTGTTGTGTACAGGAAAGATCTGTCACAGGGGGCAGGGAAGGCGGACCACCATATGGGCCTGTCAGTTCCCTGTATGCATTCCGGGCATCAGGACAAAGATCCGCAGCATGCGCAATACCGGTAATTCCCACAATGCCCATGGCAAGTATTAGCTTGCAATAATATCTCATTACCAATATTCCACTTAATATTATAATATATGAAATTGTAGCATGGAACATATGGTCATGACCATGTAATGCTGTTATTCGGTCATCGGGTGATTGTTTTCCTGGCGCGCAGGTGGAAAATCACGCTTGACCAGCATGCTGCTTAACCGGTGGATCACGTCGTCCCACATTCCGCTATGGATCTGGCGTATGATACGCAGGGTGGGATACCATGGACTGTCCGTACGGTCCGAAAGCCAGCGCCAGCAGTTATCGAACCGGTCCAGCAGGATAACGGGACATCCCATGGCACCGGCCAGATGGGCTACCGATGTATCAACCGAAACCACGACATCCAGCCCCGCGATCAGGGCAGCCGTGTCATCCATGTCCCGCACGCTTTCCATCGGGTCATACAGGCGCATGCCCGCGGGCATGTCGTGCATCTGTCGGGCATAGACGCCTTTTTGCAGGCTGACCAGATTTATGCCCGGTATTCCGGCCAGTGGTGCGAATTTACGCAGCGGGATCGAGCGCTTTCGGTCCATGGCGTGGGCTGCGGGCACATCGGGGCGGCTGGCCCCGCCCCAGACCAGTCCCACGCGCAGGTCCGTGCCGGTGGGCAGGAACGGCGCCCACTGCCGCACCAGTTCGGGACTGGCGCGCAGGTAGGGCACGTCCGTCCCCGTATGGCCGGGCGTGTTGCGCAGGACATGCGGCAGGCTGAGGAAGGGACAATGCCAGTCATGCGGGGGCAGCGATACCCGTTCACTGAATACGCGCCGTATGCCATCCATGCGCCGGATCAGGCCGTGCAGTGTCTCGGGCGCCTGGATGCTGACCTGCGCGCCCATGCCCACCAGCACGGGCACGAAGCGCAGCATCATCAGCATGTCCCCCAGTCCCCCTTCGCGCGTAATCAGGATGGACCGGCCACGCAGGTCGGCATCTGGCGGCAGGACAGGCAGCATCTCGTGTTCGGGCAGGCGCTGGCGACCGGGCATTTTTCGCCGCCATTCATATTCTGCCCATCCTTCGGCCATGCGACCACTTTTCAGCAGTGTCAATGCATGGTTCATGCGCAGGCGCGCATCATCGGGGCGCAGCGCCAGCGCGCGGGAATGGGCCTGCAGCGCCGCATCCAGCCTGTTCCATGCCCCCAGCAGATGGGCAAGGTTGGCCTGCGTCATGGCGCTGTCGGGATGGTGTTGCACGATGTAATGCAACAGGTCGCGCGCCGCCGTGAATTCGCCCTGTTCCAACAGGGTGATGGCCATGAGGTTGCCGGTACTCAGCTGCGCGGGTGACAGGGCCAGGCCTTCGGCCAGCACGTCCTGTGCTTCCGCCGTGCGACCGCGCTGCAACAGCAGTTCCCCCAGCATGTCATGCGTGCGGATGTCCTGCCGCGCACGTTGCCGGACGGCGCGCAGGACCGCTTCGGCTTCTTCCACCCGGTCATGTGGCAGCAGCAGGGCCAGCATATCGTATGCCGGGTGGCGCGCGCCGGGGTTGGCTACGGCCTGACGGCACAGCAGGCGGGCGGCTTCCTGCACGCGGTTGCATCCCGCATGGGCATGGGCCAGCAGGATTTCGACACGGGGGGAGGCAGGACAGTCTTCCAGCATGGCGCGGGCATGGGCGAACTGTCCCCGCCGCAGCAGGTCGAGTGCAAGCGTCAGCGTATGGTCAGCCATGGCAGGCGGGAAACCGGAACGGGGAAAAACGGATCATGCCATGTTGTGTCTTATATCAGGCCCGGCATGCAAGGGGCCGCGCGCCCGCCATCATCATGCCGTCCGGGGCGTGGACAGGCCGAAATGCTGTTCCAGCAGGGCGACATTGCGCAGGTCGGCCTTGAACGCGGTATCAAACACATCCCCCAGTACCGGCACGAGATCGGCCAGGGCTTCCACGATGATATTACCCATCATGCGCGCAAGTACGGGACGGTCCACGCCCAGATTCCAGCTTTTCCAAACGATATAAAGTGAGGGCAGGAGCATGATCGCCGTCCCGCCCACCGGCAGCAGCCCGATCAGCGTATCCAGTCCCCAGCGCGCCTTCGTGCCGGGAATGCGGAAGGCGGCGTCCAGCAATGTTGCAAGCCTGCGCAGGCGCGCCACTTCCTGACGGATATCGTGGGCGCTGGCGCCATGCGTGGCGTTGGGGGCATATGATGTGATCATACCCGTTATTATGGGGTGTGCAGGGACGCGTTACAATGTGCCCGGCAGATCGTCCGCCCCTGTTTTTTGACGGTCGATATGGCCCATGTCGCGGTCGGGGGCGATGATGTCGCGCACGCGCCGTTTCAGTTCCTTCGGGCCCGGAAAACCACCGTCGCGCTTGCGTTCCCACACGCTGTGGCCATCAACCGTGATTTCAAAATGCCCGCCGCTGCCGGGGATCAGGGTCACGCTGCCCAGGTCCTGACCGAAAGTGGACAGCAGTTCCTGCGCCATCCATCCCGCCCGCAGCAGCCAGTTGCATTGCGTGCAGTACGTGATGGAGACATGGGGGTGATGGACGGCCGGGGCGTCGGGCATGGGTAAGGTTCCTGCTTGCGGCAACACCGGACCGGGTCTGTCCGGCTGCCCCTTTATTGTGGGGGTGTGGGGCCGCCGGGCGCAAGGGGTCAGACGGCGTGGACGTGGCTTTCACGTTCCCACAGGCGCAACGCCCCGCATGTCTGGATGAAGCTGGCTGCGTCCTGTGCGCTGTGTATGGCGATCACGCCTTTGTCGCGCGCCTTGGGGTGCAGTCCCGCGGCCGCCAGCACGATTTCGGCGGCATCGTTATGCGCAATGAACTTGGCATGGGCGAAGGCGTCGGAAATGAAGTCGCGCATGGTGGCCTCGTGGCGCAGAACATTGGCCCCTTCAACCGTGGGCAGCAACGCCACGGCGTCATACAGGACGGATGGGCCGCCATTGATCTTCTGCTGCGCGGTCAGGTCGTGGCCCGCGCTGTCCTTCAGCCCGCCCACGGTGGGGGCGACCAGTTCGACCGTAGCGCCCGCATCCTCGGCGGCATCGCGCAGGGCGGCCAGCAGGGCGGCATCCACCCCGTTGGTGACGACAATGCCCAGCTTGCGGCCGGCAAAGCTGTGCGGTCCGTTTTTCAGGATGCTCAGCGCGGGCGATGGTTCCAGCCCCTCGACCACGGGGCGCGCGGCCTGTGCCGGTGCGGGCAGGGGCGACAGGCCCAGCCCCTTCGCCACTCCCTTGGCCAGTTCCTGATCGACATGCAGCAGGTGGCTGACCATGCGGGCCCGGATGGCGGGGGTTTCCACCTTGCTCAGTTCAAATACGAATGCGTCGCGGATATGCGTCTGTTCCACCGGCGTCTGGCTGATGAAGAACTGGCGCGCCTGGCTGTAATGGTCGGCAAAGGATTCCGAACGCTGGCGGACTTTCTGGCCCGATACCATATCGGGGTATGACCTGTAGCCATTCACGCTTTCACGCGGGCCGCCTGTGGGCTGGGACCATGAATTGGGTTCGTAATTGGCCCGGCCCTTCGGGTTGTGCATGGCCATGTGCCCGTCCTGCTGGAAATTGTGGAACGGGCATTTGGGCGCGTTTATGGGGATATGCGTGAAGTTGGGGCCGCCAAGGCGCTTGGTCTGGGTATCAAGATAGGAAAAATTGCGCCCCTGCAGCAGCGGGTCATTGGTGAAGTCGATACCAGGCACGACGTTCTGGGTGCAGAAGGCGACCTGTTCGGTCTCGGCAAAGAAATTGTCCGGCATGCGGTCCAGCACCAGGCGGCCGACACGGCGGACAGGCACCAGTTCCTCGGGGATCAGCTTGGTGGGGTCGAGGATGTCAAAGTCAAAACTGTCGGCAAAGTCATCATCAAACAACTGCACGCCCAGTTCCCATTCCGGGAAATTGCCACTGTTTATGGCCTGCCACAGGTCGCGACGGTGGAAATCGGGATCGGCGCCATTGATCTTCAGCGCCTCGTTCCACACGACCGACTGCAGGCCCAGCTTGGGCTTCCAGTGGAATTTGACGTAGGTCGAATGGCCTTCGTCATTGACCAGGCGGAAGGTATGCACCCCGAACCCTTCCATGAAGCGGAAGGAGCGGGGAATGGCCCGGTCGGACATGGCCCACATGACCATGTGCGTGGCTTCGGGCGACAGGGATACGAAATCCCAGAAATTGTCATGCGCCGTCTGCGCCTGCGGGAAATCGCGATCGGGTTCCTGCTTGGCCGCGTGGACGAAATCGGGGAACTTGATGGCGTCCTGTATGAAAAAGACGGGAATGTTGTTGCCGACAAGGTCCCAGTTGCCCTGTTTTGTATAAAGCTTGACGGCAAAGCCACGCACATCGCGCACCACGTCCGCCGATCCCTTGTTGCCCGCAACGGTGGAAAACCGGACGAAGGCAGGCGTGCGTTCGCCGACATTGCCGAAAATATCGGCCTTGCAGACATCGCTCAGGCTGTCGGTCAGTTCGAAATAGCCATGCGCGCCATAGCCGCGGGCATGGACCACGCGTTCGGGGATGCGTTCGTGGTCGAAATGGAAGATTTTTTCCCGGAAATGGAAATCCTCCATCAATGCCGGGCCACGGGTTCCGGCACGCAGGGTGTTCTGGTCATCCGATACCGCGACACCCTGCTGGGTGGTCATGACGGGGGTATCGCCACCTGCTGTCTGGTGGGTTTCGCCCCCCGCGCCGGTATGCGTGGTGGGGGACGTGGGGGTATGGGATGTCTTTGCCATGGCGTGCGTACGTATCCGTGCAGATGGGTGCGGAAAAAACAGGGGTGTGGGAAGGTCTGGCTTTTCCAACGGGCATGGACGGACAGGGTTTCATGGAACCTGCCGCATGATGGTTGCCAATTCCCCGTGTACAGGGCACAGGAGCGGCGTGTATCACGCGTCATTGTGGGGTGACTGCCGTTCATGCGTATGTTCTCTGGTTTCCTGTCCGGGCTTTCGCTGCTGCTGGCGCTGTATGGCGGCGCGCCCGCGTGCGCGGCCACACCCGATACGGTCGATTTTGCCGACCTGACATGGACCGAAATCCGTGACGCCATCCATGGCGGTGACACCACCATCATCATTCCCGTTGGCGGCACGGAACAGAGCGGTCCCTATATCGCGGTAGGCAAGCATGACGTACGCGCCATGATCCTTGCGCGGCGCATTGCCCGTGATGCCGGCCATACCCTTGTCGCACCCGTGGTGGCGTACGTGCCCGAAGGCGGCACGTCGCCGCGCACGTCCCATATGCGCTTTCCCGGCACGATCAGCATTACGCCCGCAACCTTCCGCGCATTGCTGTCGGATGCGGCGGAAAGCTTCCGGGTGCAGGGATTCAGGCGCGTGGTGCTGATTGGCGACCACGGCGGCTACCAGAAGGACCTGCGCGCGGTGGCGGATACGCTCAACCGGCGCTGGCAGGGGGCGCATGTGCTGTATGTCGCGGCGTATTATGACGTGGTGCCCGGCGCCTATTCCACCTGGCTGCGCCAGCACGGCCACGCGGCGGAGGTCGGCATGCATGCCGACCTGTCCGATACATCGCTCATGCTGGCGCTGGATCCTGCCCTTGTGCGCACGCAGGCCCTGCGGGCTTCCCCCCTGCCCACCACGGCGCAGGGGGTGTATGGCGGCGATCCCCGACAGGCCAGTGCGGCGCTGGGGCAGGTGGGGGCCAACATGCAGGTGGCGGCGGCCGTGGCGGCCATGCAACACGACCCAACAGGACAGAATCCGCACTGATTGCACCAGCTTCATGGCGTGCTATAGGGGCCGCAAGGAACAGGATCACACTATGATACAAAAGAAAAAGCTGCCGGTTCTGGGACTGGGCATGCTCCTGCTGTCGGGTGGCAGCGTGCTTGCGCAGGCCGTGGATACCATTCCCGGAATGCCACCCGTGGTGGACCCGACCAATATTTACACCGAAACCCGGGCCGGGAAACTCAATCCCGAAGTGGCGCAGGATCCGCCGCGCATCTACGTGCCCAACCTGCGGTCAAACAATGTGTATGTGATCGACCCGCAGACGGACAAGGTCGTCGCGCGGTTCAAGGTGGGGAAAAGCCCGCAGCATGTCGTCCCGTCATGGGATTTGCGCACATTATGGGTTACCAACAATGCGGAAGGCACGACCGATGGCAGCCTGACGCCAATCGACCCCCGCACCACGCAGCCCCTGGCCAATGTGGCGGTGGATGATCCGTACAACATGTATTTCACCCCCGATGGCAAATCCGCCATTACGGTGGCCGAGGCCCGTCAGCGGCTGGATTTCCGTGACCCGCACACGATGGAAATGCAGGGTTCGGTGTCTGTCCCGCAATGCAAGGGGGTCAATCACGCCGATTTTTCCATTGACGGGCGCTATGCCATCTTCACCTGCGAATTTGGCGGCTACCTGGCCAAGGTCGATACCGTCAACCGTACGCTGATCGGATACCTCAAGCTGTCACGTGGCGGCATGCCGCAGGATATCCTGACCGCGCCGGACGGCCACAAATTCTATGTGGCGGACATGCATGCAGACGGTGTGTTCGTAATCGACGGCGATACCTTCCGTGAAACGGGCTTCATTCCCACCGGCATCGGCACGCATGGCCTGTATCCCAGCCGTGATGGCACAAAGATGTACGTGGCCAATCGGGGATCGCACAAGATCCATGGTCCGCCGCACAGCAAGGCCGGTGGTGTCAGCGTGATTGATTTCGCAACGGACAGGGTCGTGGCCAACTGGCCCATTCCCGGTGGGGGCAGCCCCGACATGGGCAATGTCAGCAATGACGGCAGGACGCTGTGGCTGTCCGGCCGGTTTGATGATGTTGTCTATGCCATCGATACCACCACAGGTGCCATGCGTAGCATCCCCGTGGGGCTGGAACCGCATGGCCTGACCGTATGGCCGCAGCCGGGGCGGTATTCCGTCGGTCATACCGGTATCCTGCGCTAAGGGGACTGTTTGAAAACAGATCATTGATGAATGGAAGTTTTTTGGTGCCGCCTTTTGTGGAAAAGGCGGCATTCTTCGAAGTTTTCTGAAACAAAGCTTCACCAAAAACTTCTGGATGACGCGATGGTTCAGGGGGGACCTGTTCCAGGCATGTCATCCCTGTTGTATCCTTGGCGGCGCATGCGATAGGGTCATACCCCACAGGGAAGTCTCCCGGTCATGAAACCAGCGTCGCCTGCCGCCATAACTACCCGGCTTGTCATGGGGCAGTCCGCCCTTGGGTCGGTGCTGGTGGCAATGGGGGATAGGGGCATTGCCGCCATCATGCTGGGTGATGATCCTGAATCCCTGTATCACGCGGCACTGGCCAGCTTTCCGGGGGCCTGCCCGGCGCATGGCCAGATGGCGGATCGCACCCTTGCGGCGGTGCAGGCGTATATTGATACGCCATGGGCACCGCCCGACCTGAAGCTGGATATACAGGGCACACCATTCCAGCAGCAGGTATGGCAGGCGCTGCGTGCCATACCGTGCGGGATGACCACCACCTATACGGAAGTGGCGGCACAGATTGGCAGGCCGGGGGCCGTACGGGCCGTGGCCGGGGCATGTGGCGCAAACAGGCTGGCGGTGGTCATACCCTGCCATCGTGTCATACGCAGTGATGGCAGCCTGTCAGGGTATCGCTGGGGTGTCGGACGCAAACAGTGGCTGCTGGCGCGTGAACGGGCAGGAAACTGCCGGTAATCATAAGAAAGTTTCAGGTAAGCTTTTTTTAAACTTCAAAGAACGCCGTCTTGAAAAAAAACGGCGCCCAAAAACTTTTATTATTTTTATCAATGGTTTGTTGTTAAGCACGTCTCAGGAAATATGAACCACAAGGTCATCCTTGCGCGGGATTTCGCTGGAAGCATGCGGCAGGCCGACCGGCAGGATGGTGTGCCCAAACTGGATTTCAAAAATCTCACTGGCCGCCAGGTATATCGCACTCAGGCCACAGAACAGCCCCTCATACCCCGCGATGACGCCCAGCACAGGCTGGCTGAATATCTCCGCATAACCAAGCAGGACAAACAGCAGCGTCAGGCTGAAGAACACGACCTGATGCATGCGTGACGCCGCAAGCGATCCAACTGCCATAATGGCTGTAAACAGCGCCCATACCCACATGTAACTGCCCAGCAGCGCAGGCGTGGATTCAGGCGCCAGCCCCCAGTGCGGCAGGAACAGCAATACAGCCAGCGAAATCCAGAATGCCCCATAGGCCATGAAGGCCGTCATGCCAAACGTATTGCGGTTGCCATATTCCAGCATCCCCGCAATGAACTGCGTCATGCCGCCAAAGACCAGACCCATGGCCAGGATGGCCGAACCCATTGGCACGATCTGCGCATTGTGCAGGTTGAGCAGGACGGTGGTCATGCCAAATCCCATAAGCCCCAGCGGGGCGGGACTGGCGTTTGCGTGGTTGGGCGCCATACCGGTTTTTCCGTTCCATGATGGATGAATTATGACAAACCATGTCACCGCCGTCAGGGCGAGGATATTAAAATATGGCTTACCCTTGGCCGGTCATGAACGGCATGCCAATGCACGGATACGGGCAGGGTTCCCCCGGGCATGGGAAACATGGATATGAAATTACAAACATGACTTTAGGGATTTCATATTTCATATCCGGCACAACCGAATACAATAAAATGTTCCGGATATGAAAAAACATTGATTATTTGTGCGTTTACTGCACATAAAATCAGGAAATATAATATAAAATATCAGGATAAATCATATTTTTAAAAAATATCCAGTATTGTATATAAAGAAAGACATTGTATTTCGAACGGGGATCGTTCCGGTCGGGATATGGTTCAGCCGGAAAGGGCTGTTAAGATAGGCTATTGTTTTCATTGATTTCCTGGGATTGATTGATGACAGACCCCCATCCGCACAAGACCCCCACGCGCAGGCAGCTCCTGACCCGGATCGGCACGCTTGCCGGTAGTGCGGCACTGTATCAGGCCATGACCACTATGGGGCATGCGCAGGGGACGGATTTCACGGCCCCGCCAGTCCTGTCGGGTGCGAAACGCGGAACGCGCGTACTCGTGCTTGGCGCGGGGCTGGCGGGCATGCTGTCCGCCTATGAACTGCGCAAGGCGGGATACGCGGTGCAGGTCCTGGAATTCCAGGGGCGCAGCGGGGGACGCAATATCAGCCTGCGCGGCGGTGACACGGTGACTGAACTGGGCGGCGCCGTGCAGAAGGTCGGCTTCGCATCGGGCAACTACATCAATCCCGGTCCATGGCGCATTCCCTATCACCATCAGGGGCTGCTGCATTATTGCCGGGAATTCGGGGTGGAACTGGAACCATTTGTGGAACTGAACCACAATTCATGGCTTCATTCCTCCACCGCGTTTGATGGCAAACCGGTGCGGTACCGTGAATTCTCGACCGACTTCACCGGCTTTACGGCTGAACTGCTGGGCAAGGCGATCGACCAGCACAAGCTGGATGACGTGGTGGATGCGGATGAACGCGAACACCTGCGCACCGCCATGGAACAGTGGGGCGGCCTTGACCCGGATCTGGCATATCGCAAGGGCGACACCAGTTCCCAGCGCCGTGGGTATGACAGGCCGCAGGGTGGCGGCATTGACGGCGCACCAGTCCCATCAGACCTGTTTGCGCGCAAGGATGTGCTGCGTTCGGGGCTGTGGACATGGATGGCCTTTCACGAACGCCTTGAAATGCAGACAACCATGTTCCAGCCCGTGGGGGGCATGGACATGATCGGCAAGGGGTTCAACCGGCAGGTGCATGACCTGATCACCCTGAACTGCAAGGTCACATCCATACAGCAGGACGAACACGGCGTGCGGGTCATGTATAATGACATGAACCACGGCGGCGTGGTGCGGCAGGCACAGGCCGATTACTGCGTATGCACCATTCCGCTATCCATCCTGTCACAGCTGGATGTGCAGGTCAGCGCGCCGCTCAAGGCTGCGATCATGGCAGTGCCCTATGCGTCCTCGGTCAAGATGGGGATGGAGTTCAGGCGCCGCTTCTGGGAGGAAGATGACCAGATCTATGGCGGCATAAGCTATACAGACCAGCCGATCAGCCAGATTTCCTATCCCAGCCACGGCTATTTTTCCCGTGGTCCGGCGGTGCTGCTGGGGGGATACATGTTTGGACCCGCCGCCTTTGACTTTGCGGGAATGACGCCACAGGCACGGCTGGAACAGACGCTGGCGCAGGGCGAGATCCTGCATCCCGGCACGTATCGCAAGGAATTTTCAAACGGCGTCAGCCTGGCATGGAGCCGCGTGCCATGGGCGCTGGGCTGCTGTTCGATGTGGAGCGAGCAGGCCCGCAAGACGCATTACAAGACGCTGTGTACGATGGACAACCGCATCGTGCTGGCGGGCGAGCATGCGTCCTATGTCGGATGCTGGCAGGAGGGGGCCATCCTGTCCGCGCTGGATGCGGTAACCCAACTGCATAAACGGGCACAGGGAGCCAGCTGATGCGCAGGATCGTACTCCTTTTCACCGTGCTTGCCCTGCCGCTGCTGGCCCCGTCAGGTAAGGCGCATGCCGATAGCGCCAGCGCGTTTGAAGGCGCCGTCCAGCCCATGGCGACGGGGGAGGACGTGTACCACCACGTCTGCCAGAGCTGCCACATGCCCGATGGCAAGGGGGCCATGGGCGCGGGCGCGCAGTTCCCGGCGCTGGCCGGTAATGCCAAGCTGCAGGTCAGCGCCTATCCAATCTATGTCATCATGAATGGGTATGGCGGCATGCCGTGGTTTTCGGAAATGCTGACGGACCAGCAGATTGCCAATGTCGTAGCCTATATCCGCACGCATTTTGGCAATAACTATACCGATCCTGTGACCCCGGCGGATGTAACGCCCCAGCGGCCAGCCGTCCCGCCCAAGGAGATATATTGATGCCCGACATGAAAACAGCCCTTGCCGCACTCGCGCTCATGACCGGCGTGGGGGCCGCACTGCCCGCGCATGCGGCGAATGGCATCGTGCGTCACCCGGAAAAGGATTTTCCCATTTCCACCGCGATCGAGGTGCCGGCAGGGGCTTCGACAATCTATCTCAGTGGTGAGGGCGCACCGGTACAGGACAGGAAGGCCGATCCGCATACGATCGCGGCCTATGGCGATACACAGACCCAGACCCGCGCCGCCCTGGAATCCATTCAGGGCGAACTGAAAAAGCTGGGTCTGGGTCTGGGCGATGTGGTCCAGATGCATGTTTACATGGTTGAGGACCCCAAGCTGGGCAAGCTGGATTTTGACGGGATGATGAAAGCTTATACCCAATTTTTCGGCACGGGGACGCAGCCGAACCTGCCCGTCCGTTCCGCTTTTGGCGTGGCCCATCTGGGCAACCCCGGCTGGCTGGTTGAAATCGAGGTCACGGCCGTGCGCACACCGGGCCGGTAGTGCCATATTCAGGCCCGTTGCGCCACGGCATGTGATGACAGGAAAGGGAAGGGGGATCAGGTCATGGTCCCCCTTCTCATATCAATCAGGGCAGCGGATGTTGTGCCTCAAGCGCCTTGCGATTTTCCGCCATACCAGATGGGGTGGCGGATTTCTTCCGTCCCGCAACGACGTCATCCACGCTGAAAATCGTGGCATCCGTCCCGCCCGGCAGGCCCGCCACATGGTTCAGGATGCCGGCGATCTGGTCATCGGGTAGCATCTTGAAAGATGGCATGAACCCGCTATAGGCATTACCGCCTGCCGTAATCGGCCCCATGAGGCCATTCAGCGCAACGCCTACAATATACTGCTTGCCCGCCGGCGTGCTGGCAATCTTGTCCACCCGTCCGGCCAGTAATGGAAACTGTCCCGGCACGCCCTGGGCATTGGCCTGGTGGCATACACTGCAATTTGCCAGGAACAGCGTCGCGCCATCAGCGGCCAGCGCGGACCCCGCAGGCATGGACAGGCAGAATATCGCGGCCAGCAGACTTTTTTTCATGGGTCATTCCCTGATCTATCCCGTTTCCGGCAGCTTATCCTACTGCTTCGTGCCGACATATCCCCGGGGCGGAATGAATGGGAAGGGACGGAGGGTGTCAGCTATGTCTGATGTTCATGACGTCATGCAGGGAAATATGAAGTGCCCGGGTGCTGCAGATAAAAAAAGGACGCCCCGCCGAAGCGGGACGCCGAGTTTAGGGATTGGGAGACGTTGTGGTGTCACGAGATCCACACCCCATTAACTTCACCTGCGGATAATAGTTTTCCTAAAACCAAATTAATGAAGAAAATATTTTGTGCATGATATGTTCTGCAATGCCGGGTATGGCTCATCATACCCCATGCAGCATGACAAACTGCCGGGCGAAAGGCAGCATGACCGCAATGCTCAGCAACCCGAGTATAACGGTCATTCCGGCAAAGGTCGCCATGTGGTGGGGATAATCCTCGGTATATAACAGACCGCAGACCCAGAACACCACGGCTTCCACCGCCAGGCCAATGCCCAGTACCGGGATATGGAAAAACGCCCCGGCCAGCCACCATGCAATCGCCCCCATCACAACGACACCCATCGTTGAGCGGAATAGGAACCGGATTGCACGCATGTCTGTTGCCTGGCCTTGTGATCGGAATGGAAAAAACGTCACGTAACCGTGATTAAGGGCACAGGATGCCCGTTTCCATGCCGATGGGCAACCGCAGGCAGCGGGCATGGCCGACTGCCTGCGGGGCAGGCGTGATTACTGCGCGGCGGGAGGGGCAGCCGGTGCCGTGCCTGCTGCGGGGGTGTCGGACGTCATCTTGCCCGGCGTGGTTGAATGTTCGACGTCATACGCGGTGGCCTTGGCTTCATAATTGCCCTTGGCGCCGGGGTGTTCCTGATCATACAGGGCGGCCTTCGCCTTGGCTTCCTTGCGGTATTCGTGGCGCTTGTACATGCCCGTCACGCAACCGGCGGCGGCACCCAGTACGGTGTGGTGGTTGGCTACATGCCCGCCGACCGCACCGACCGCGCCGTATTTCAGGCAGCCACCGGGTTCGGCATGGGCGGCTGTGGCGCATGTGATGGCCGCGACGGCACCCAGAAGAGCGATTTTACGCATTGATTTCATCCTTGTTTACATACAGATCGGTCTGATATTCAGGGCATATCCGATACGAAATATTTTGTCACCTTTTACGCCATGATATCCGGATTTTCGTGCAGGCCAGCGGTAATGATATGCAAACAGGCTAGGACTTCCGCCATCTGCGCCCTTGCGTGCGGAGTTGTGGCGCGTGCCTGTTCATGCTGTGTCCAGGACAGTACATACGGGATCATGGCAGTCGCCTGTCCCCTGTCCCATCGCGCCAGGAACAGGGTCACGATCCGCTCCGCCCGCAGGGATAACCGACCTTCGCGGACCAGTTCACGCAGGCGGATGACATAGATGCCAACCGTCATGGACATGATCTGCCGCGCGACACAGGCCCCCAGAACGGGCGGGGGCAGGGCGTTGGCCTGAAACAGGATGCGTACCAGGCTGGTGGCGCAACTGTTCAGCCAGGCGGCCGCATCCGTGTGGGTACCCATCCGCGCCAGATGACGCAGGCGCAGGCTGACCCATGCCTCCGTCCGGCGGACATGCACGTCCATGCGGAAAGGCACGACCAGCCGGTAGGTCAGGAGCACGAAAATGATACTGGCCAGAAACGCCATGGTATTGTTCAGGAACGAGACTTCATCAAACCGTCCCTGATTGATCGGCCCGATCAGCACCGGCAGGAACATGTTGAAGGAAAAGGCATAACCCGCAAGCTGCGGCCTGCGGGCTGCAAGCCCCCCGATCGTCATGGGCACCAGCAGGACCATCAGCAGGATCTCCGGCGCGGTAATGGCCGGAATGACCCACAGCGTAAGTACTGCCGCCGCGACCGCGCACCACAATCCCCCCTTCAGGAACGGGGTGGTGGCGACCAGCGGGTTTTCGCGTGTTGCCATCAGGCCGTAAATCAGGGCGACAAAGGAAATGAATGCAGGCCCGTGATGCCATGCGGTAATTTCCCATACAAGACACGCCCCCATGATGGCCGCCGCCGCACGGAGGCCGTTATTGATCGCCTCACGCATGTGGCGGCGTGATGTCAGGCTGAAACGGAACCGGTCCCTGCGTGGCGCGGTGGTGCAGGCGGTTATTTCGCTTCTGACCCGCGTGGCTTCCGCCAGCAGCGCCGTGGTCACCGGCTGCCATTCCGGGTTGTCCACCGTATCGGTGGTGGCCGCGGGGGCATTATCGCGCACCCATGCCGCGAGTGACTGCTCGGGTCGCGCGTCATCGTCATGCGGCGGCGCGGTCATGCGGGGATGCAGGATCTGCAGCGCGCGCGCCTGCGCCAGCATGACCAGCATCCCCGCCAGTGCGCGTCGGGCGTGGTCACCTACATGGTTGCGCGGCCCCAGTTCCAGTGCACTGAATTCGATCTGTCCGCTAAACGTCACGATCCGTTTCAGCAGGGTGCCGGTCATGGCCTGCTGTTCCGGGCTGGCTGATGCGCCGGGGTGCCGGGTGATCGTGGTGCAGGTGGCGTGGAATGTATCGGCCAGACGGTCCAGAAGCTGCTGGCGGGCGCGTTCCACCATGCGGGGCATGAACAGGACCGCCAGAACCGCTTCGCACAAGACGCCCAGTATGATGTAGCTGCTGCGCGCGACACTTATGGCAAAGACATCATCAGGTTGCGCAATGGCCCCCGTGGCGATGATGGCGGATGTAAAACCCGTCAGCACCAGCCCGTAAGCCCGGTACTGGTCCAGCAGTGTCGCCAGTGCGCAGCACAGCCCGATCCACAGCGACAGGCAGGTAAAGAACAGTCCCGGCGCCTGCGGGAAAGCTGCCATCAGGGTAATGGCCGCGACGCTGCCCACCAGGGTTCCGAAAATCCGCCACCGTGCCTTGGACAGGCTTTCCCCGCGTGAGGACTGCGCTACGACCCATACGGTCAGCGGTGCCCATTGCGGGCTGTCCAGTTCCATCCACATCGCGATCAATAGCGAAATGATGGCGGCAAACGATGTGCGTACCGCAAACGCCAGATCAGGCAGGGCTGGCGCATAAATCCATGAAACGCGCCTGACTTGATGCATCAGCACGCTGGTAATGCGTTCAGGCAGGGGTAAAGTTGCGGTCCGGGCCCCCATTTCGTTCAGCCTTTTACATCATGGTCAGGATGCGCATTGCCCATGCAGGCTTTGCCGTGGCGGAACATGGCGGCGGCGGTGCCGCCCGGTCCAATCGTTTGTTATGATATTTTGATAAGTAATATTTATGAAAAAGCCCCTGACGGAATTCAGGGGGCATGAATGCCGCAGCGCATGGCGGATACGGGATCGGTATCCGTCATGCGCTGCGGGTCTGTATGGTGTCAGCCTGTCATGGAAACGGGCCGGTCGTCAGAATGTAATATTGCTGTGCAGGCCGAAGATCGCCTCATCGCCGGTGCGGCGGTAGGGGAAGGACGGGTCGGCGCCGCCGCCCGCGGGGTGCCAGACGTACTGGAAATCGGGCTGCATCACCAGCCACGGCGTGACCTGCGCCTGATAGGTCAGTTCAAGGTGGTTTTCATTGCCCTGCACCAGCGAATGGCTGTCGCGGTCAAACTGGCGCTGCCCCGAACTGGCGCGGCCAATGCCCCAGCCCAGGCCGATCGTGTCGTTGTCACGCCCCCTGAACGGGGCCTTCAGGTTCAGGCCCGCGTCGATGGCGAAGCTGATCATGTTGCGGTCGCCCCCATTACCCGTGGCGCGCACGAATACACCCAGCGAGCGCGGTGATGTCAGCGAGGGCCGCCAGATCATCTGGTCGATGATGCCATAGACCATCCAGTTGCCCCGGTCCCATCGCGGGGTCAGGTCGGCCTGCGTGGCACTGGCATCCAGCGTGGCCGCCCCCAGTGAACCGCCACGCTGGTTGTAGCGGTAGTCGGCGAACTTCGCGGTATCGTAATAGCCACCCAGCTTGTACACCCCCGGCAGGCCGGGGTTCCTGGTCACGTTGGACATGTCGGCAGGCTGGGGGTTGAGCGCGTATTGCAGTTCGGTGATCAGCAGCGCGCCGGTGCCCATGTTGAAATTCGTGCCGTTGGCGCCGTCATAGGTCTGGCTGGTGGGATCGGAACTGAAGCCGCTGTTCGATCCGGTGGCCTGCTGGATGGGCAGGGAGTTGTAGCGGTTGCCCGGCGGATTGTCGTCGGCGGCCGCGAACATGAAGGTGAATTTCTCGCTGGGGCGGTAGCGGATGCGGATGGCGGGCGAGGACAGCGGCCATGACGGCCCGCCACCATACAAATTGACCGAAGGGGCCATGGGCCAGCCGAAATTGGCGTTCAGGTAAAGCGATGCGTAATCACTGACCAGGAATTCGGTATCCAGGTCCTGTTGCCCGATCTTCACGTCCAGCTTTCCCTTGAGGAAGGACTGCTGGTACCACAGTTCGAACAGGCGGGTGGAGCGGTCGGCCTCGAACCCACTGATGGGGTTGAAGTTGTTCAGATGATCCTGCGAGATCGAGCGCCCGCGCGTCTGCAGCGCGCTGACATTGAACAGCCCGCCCTTCAGCCCGAACAGCTTTTCGGTATCGATGGTCAGCGTCGGCATGGTGACGCCGTCATAGGCGGGGCCTGTGCCCGAACCCTGACCGTCGCCATTGGTGCTGGGCGTGCCGCCGGTGCCGTTGCCCCAGACCTCATCGACTTCCTGGATGTCGAAGGTGATGCCGTGTCTGTACAGCCACGGCCGTGCGCCCCACATGTTGCCCAGCAGGTTGCCGCTGGTGTCCAGCCTGTCCTCGCCGCCCGCGGCGACCGCGGCCTGTTCTTCCGTATCGGCCTGCGCGCGTTCGGAATCCCGCACCGTGGCCGGGTCGATCTGCTGGATCAGCGGGGTGGAATTGCCCAGGCGGGCGCGGTCTTCCTCGATCTGCGTCTGGACCTGTGCAAAGCCTGTCGCGGGCAGGGCCAGCGTGAAACATACGATACATGACCCCGTAAGCAGACGTCGCCGGACGGTGCTGAAGGAAAGGGCGGGAACGAAAAGGTTCGATCCCCCTGATAGATGCCGTGAATGGGGAAGGGTCATGATATCCGCCGCAATTGAGAATCAGTATCAATAAGAATAACTCTCAATTACATTTTGACGCAAAACCGTCAATCGCAAGCATCATGCGTATTTTGCAAGGCTGATATCAGCGCAAGAAAACTTTTGGTACACCTTCGCTATTCAGACACGACATGATCATCACACCGGTCCACAGGGACAGTGAAATACTTGCCCCGACCCGTCCACGTAATGAAATGACCGGATTTCCCCTAAGTACCGACAGGTAAACCGAACGGTGGCACCACATGGCATTCAGCATGGCCAGCGTGATCAGCAGCAGCTTGGGTGTTAGATACGCCCGGCTGCCGATGTGTACCGGGTCGTAGAAGAACAGCACGACACCCGTAACCATGGCGGTGGCGAAGGCAATGTGCAGCGGGCGCACCATCAACTGCGCCGTGGGCGCCAGGCGGGGCGCCAGGCGGGGATTGAGAATGCCGAGGTCAAACAACATGTCCATCCCGAAAAACATGGCCATGCTGACAATGTGCACGATGCGGATCAGGTAATGGACCGGTTGCAGCCAGAAGTGCAGCATCCGGCTGTCCATTGCGACCAGGACCGCATAGGGCAGTCGCATAAACGCGAGGGGATGGCTGATCATGGCAGGGGGTCTCCGTGTGTATCGCACAGCACATACCATCCGTTGACAGTGATAACAATTATCATTATCAGATTTGTGAAATCAGCCGGAAGGGAATCTGCAATCCAGGCATGGGATTACTGAAAGTTAAAAATAAAACAGAGACCATGACCTGATGTTCAGATATATGGAAACAGTCATCATGAAGAAAAAGTGTTCTATACTGGCGCTGGCTATCACGGCCCTGCCTGTGGGCGTTACGGCGGCACAGGCACGTGAATATCCCATCGGCGGCCCCGTTCAGGCGCATGACATGGAAATCGCTTCCAGCTACCTGACGGGTATCATGGTGGATCCCATGCCCGCCGGCATGACCGACAATACCAGGCCCGACACCATCCACCTTGAAACCGACGTCCACGCTACTGCCGATAACGTGTGGGGTTATCCCGATGGGGCATGGGTGCCGTATCTTACGATCGGTTATTCACTGACCAAGGACGGCACGCCGTGGAAGGCTGAAGGCACGATGCACTTCATGACCGCCAAGGATGGCCCGCATTATGCCGATAACGTGCAGATGGATGGCCCGGGCCGCTATACGGTTGTGCTGACCTATTCCTCACCCGAACAGAGCGGCTTCCTGCATCACGTGGACAAGGAAACCGGCACGCCAGGATTCTGGAAGCCGTTTACCGAGAAGTTCAATTTTGCCTATCCCCAGAAATGATTTTTCCAGGGGTATGAGTAAACAGGTTGGAGCAGGGTGATGGGACGGATACTGGATCACTGGCGTGCGCTGGCATGCGGTACAGTGGTGGCCATGGGCCTGTCGGCGGGGCTGCCTGCGGCGCGGGCTGAAACCGTGACCGACCTGGCCGGCCGCAAGGTGGACATTCCGGCCAGTGTCCATCGCATCATCCTGGGGGAAGGGCGTCTGGTCTATGCCCTTGCCCCATTGGAAAAGCAGCACCTGTTTGACCGGATCGTAGGGTGGCAGGGGGAATTCCGTGGTGCGGATACCCAGAGCTACGATCAGTATGTCGCAACCTTCCCGCAGGCGGCCAGGGTGGCGCTGATTGGCAAGACCACGGCGGATACGGTCAGTCCCGAACGCGTGCTGGACCTGCATCCCGATCTTGCGATCCTGACGGTATCCGGCCATGGGCCGGGGGCGGCAAGCGAACTGGTCACGCAACTGGAAAGCGCCCATGTGCCGGTCGTCTTTGTCGATTTTCGTGCTGACCCGCTGCATGACACGGTTGCGTCCATGCAGATACTGGGCCGCGTGCTGCATCGGGAGTCCGAAGCAGCGGATTACCTGTCCTTTTACCAGTCGCACCTGAAATACGTGACCGACCGGGTGGCGTCCTTGCCTGAAGCGCAGCGGCCCCGGGTCTTTATCGAAATGCTGGCCGCCATGCGCGAAAGCTGCTGCCATACGGCGGGCAAGGGCAACATGGGTGCGTTCATTACGGCGGCTGGTGGCCAGAATATCGCAGCGCCCCTGTTGCCGGGATATATCGGGGACATTGACCTGGAAAAGGTCATTTCCGCTGATCCGGACATATATATAGCCGACGGGACCAAGGGACCGAAGGCCAGCGGGCCGGGCCTGCGCATGGGGGCGGAGGTGACGCCGGACGTTGCACGTGCATCCCTGCAGCGTGTAACGGAGCGTCCGGGCATTTCCAGCCTGCGTGCGGTCACTACCGGACATGACTACGGCATCTGGCATTCCTTCTATGATTCGCCGTACAACATCCTTGCGGTCGAGGTGATGGCAAAATGGTTCCATCCGGACCTGTTTGCCGACCTTGATCCCGATGCGACGCAGAAGGAACTGTATGACCGCTTTCTTCCCGTCAGGCAGGAAGGGACATTCTGGGTCAATGCGCGTCCCTGATGATGTACCGGTAAGCACACCTGCCGTCCCGTCTTCTTCCGACCTGTCGGAGTATGCCCGGCAGGTGCGCGGCTCCTATCGCATGCTGCTGCGACGGCGGTTGGGGATCCTGGTGGTCATTGCCGTGTGTATCGTCGCGTCTGTCGTACTTGATTTCTGCCTGGGGCCGTCCGGCCTGTCGGTGGGGGCGCTGATCCATACGTTGCTGCATCCGCATGGTGTATCTGCCGGGCAGAGCGTCATTGTCTGGCAGATCCGCCTGCCTTATGCGCTCATGGCCGTATGCGTGGGGGCGGCACTTGGGCTGGCCGGGGCGGAAATGCAGACCGTGCTGGCCAATCCGCTGGCCAGTCCGTTTACGCTGGGGGTTTCGGCTGCTGCGGCGTTCGGGGCCTCGCTGGCGATTATCCTGCAATGGCGGTTGCCCGGCGTGCCGGATGCGTGGGTGGTGTCGGCCGATGCCTTTGTGTTTGCCATCGGGTCCGTCCTGCTGCTGGATATGGTGTCGCGCAGGCGCAATGCGGGAACGGGCACGGTTGTGCTGTTTGGCATTGCCCTGGTATTCGCGTTCCATGCACTGGTTTCCCTGTTGCAGTTTGTCGCCAATGAGGACGCGCTGCAGGATCTGGTGTTCTGGACCATGGGCAGCCTGACGCGGGCGACATGGCCCAAGCTGGGGTTGCTGGCGGTGGCCTGCGTGGTGGTGGCGCCGCTTTCCTTTCGCGCTGCATGGAAACTGACCGTGTTGCGTATGGGGGAAGAACGAGCCGCCAGCCTTGGAGTGGATGTGCCACGCGTGCGGCGGGGCGCGTTGCTGCGGGTCAGCATCCTGTCGGCGCTGGCGGTGTCCTTTGTGGGGACGATTGGATTTGTCGGGCTGGTCGCCCCCCATATCGCCCGCCGCCTGCTGGGGGAGGACCATCGTTTCTACCTGCCCGGCAGCATGTTTGTCGGTGCGCTGGTCATGTCGCTTTCGTCCGTTGCGGCGCGCAACATCATGCCCGGTGTGGTGATCCCGACCGGTATCGTGACGGCGCTGGTGGGCATTCCGTTCTTCCTTGCCATTGTTCTGCGCAGGCAGGGGCTTTCATGATGGATGGCCTGTTCGCGGAACACGTAACCGTCAGATATGGTCGGCGCACCGTTCTGGACGACCTGACGGCCGGCCCGTTTCCAGCGGGAAAGGTATCTGCACTGCTCGGTCCCAATGGCAGCGGCAAGTCCACTCTGCTGCGCGCCATGGCGGGGTTGGGGGAAGCGGCGGGCCGGGTCATGCTTGGCCCGGATGAACTTTCGCGCATGTCGCTGGCGCAGCGGACCCGGCGTTGCCTGTACCTGCCCCAGACCCTGCCGGCCACAGTACATCTGCAGGTGCTGGAATCGCTACTGGCTGCCCAGAATGCCACGGGTGCCATGCCCGGGGGCATGGGTGGGGATGAAATCGATGCGGCGCTGCGTATGCTGGACATATTCGGCATAGCGGATCTGGCTATGCGGTATATGGATGAACTGTCGGGTGGGCAGCGTCAGCTTGTGGGGTTGGCGCAGGCACTGGGACGGCATCCCGATGCCCTGCTACTTGATGAGCCGCTTAGTGCGCTCGACCTGCATCATCAGTTTGCTGTCATGGAGGTGCTGCGGCGTGAGACGGAACGGCGCAACATCGTGACGGTCATGGTATTGCATGACCTGAATATTGCCGTGCGCATGACGGATTATGATGTGATCCTGCGCGAGGGTAAAATTATCGCAGCCGGGATCCCGTGTGATGTCATTACGTCTGACACATTGCGTCAGACCTATGACATTGTTGCCCGTGTGGAAACCTGTAGTCGGGGATTGCCGCATATCATGGTGGATGGGTTGGCGACTGTAAGTCACTGATCGCTGGTTGAAAACAGTCTATTGATAAAAAAGTAAAAGTTTTGGGTGCTGCCTTTTTTCGAAAAGGCGGCATTTTTTGAATCTTTTTTG